>NZ_NHRI01000026.1:0-59350 GCF_003129585.1 Shewanella sp. BC20
TACTCACCCGTCCGCCGCTCGCCACCTCAGGAGTAAACTCCCTTGTGCTGCCGCTCGACTTGCATGTGTTAGGCCTGCCGCCAGCGTTCAATCTGAGCCATGATCAAACTCTTCAATTAAAAGTTTTTTGTTTAACTCGCGTTAAACGACTCAATGAATTCTACTGTTTTGATTCGCTTTGCTCACTAAGAAGCATCGCGTTTCAATTCATACATTACTGTATGCACATATTGCTATGAACACTCATTCATTGATTTAAATTTTGATTACTCGCCAAACGGCAGAGTAATTTCGATTAACTCAACACCTGTGAGTGTCCACACAGATTTGCTTGATAAATTGTTAAAGAGCGTTGACCATCGCCTTATCGCAAGTGATTTCAGCGGGTCAGGGCTGCGTATTTTACGCATTCCCGTTTTTGCGTCAAGTAGTTTTTGCAACTTTCTTTTCGCTCATCGAGGAGTGAATCACTCGATGAATTGGCACTTGAAACTGCGTATCGCTGTCTGCCGTGTCAGTGGTTGCGCATTATAGGCAGCAGAACTTTTTACGCAAGGGCTTTTTTCGGTTTTTTTGATCTTTTTTCAATAGTTTCAGTTAGTCACAAAATACCCACTATTTATCCTCAAACTTATCCACAAAAAAGACAAAAGCTGTTAATTTTAGTGCAGCGGCACACGTTAGGATTTATAGCCGAGGGTTTTATGGTCGGTGAAGAGTTAAAGCACTTATAAAGTAGCAGGTATGAAAAAGGCGACTATTACAGTCGCCTTTTCAAATGAGTCCACGTATTGAACTAGCTTAGCTTGCCGTGACACTGCTTATACTTGCGGCCTGAGCCACAAGGACAAGGATCGTTACGCCCCACTTTATCGCCATCGCGGATCATTGGCGTATGAGCCATCATCTCGTCGCTACCATCATCCCCACCTACTAAGGCTTCGGCAGCTGCGTGCTGATAGTCGCGTTGGATCTTGGCATCTTCTTCACGACGTCGAGCTTCCATCTCCTCTACGTCTGACTGTGCTTGTACTTGTACCTTAGATAGCACGCTAATAACGTCATGCTTTAAGGTTGACAGTAATTGCTGGAACAGTTCGAAAGACTCGCGCTTATATTCCTGCTTTGGATTCTTCTGTGCGTAACCACGTAAATGGATACCTTGGCGTAAGTGATCCATTGCCGCTAAGTGTTCTTTCCACAGACCATCGAGGGTTTGTAGCATCACGGCTTTTTCAAACTGGCGCAGTACTGGCGCACCTACCATTTCTTCTTTTGCTTTATACGCATCAGACCAAGAAGTGATGATACGCTCACGCAATGTTTCTTCGTGTAAGTCGTCTTCTTTATCTAGCCATTCTTGGATTGGCAGTTTCAGCATAAATTCTTGCTGTAAACGTTGCTCTAATCCTGGCACATCCCATAACTCTTCCACTGATTGTGGTGGAATGTATTGATCGATCACCGCACTGATCACATCGTCTTGGATGTTTTTGATGGTGTCTTCGATACTTTCGGCATCCATCAACTCGTTGCGCTGTGCGTAAACCACTTGGCGTTGGTCGTTTGCGACGTCGTCAAATTCGAGCAGTTGCTTACGAATATCAAAGTTACGCGCTTCCACTTTACGCTGAGCGTTTTCAATCGCACGGGAAACCCATGGATGCTCGATTGCTTCGCCTTCTTCCATCCCCAGTTTCTTCATCATGCCAGAGACACGATCCGAGGCGAAGATGCGCATTAAGCTATCTTCCATAGAAAGGTAGAAACGTGAAGAACCCGCGTCACCTTGACGACCCGCACGACCACGTAGCTGGTTGTCGATACGGCGAGATTCGTGGCGCTCAGTACCTAAAATGTGTAAACCACCGGCGGCGACCACGGCATCGTGGCGCTCTTGCCAGTCAGCCTTGATTTTAGCTTTTTGCTCAGCAGTTGGATTCTCGAGGGCTTCGATTTCCATATTCCAGTTGCCGCCTAACACGATGTCGGTACCACGACCAGCCATGTTAGTCGCAATAGTCACAGCGCCAGTACGACCCGCTTGGGCAACAATTTCGGCTTCTTTTTCGTGGAACTTAGCGTTAAGCACTTGGTGCGGGATCTTCTCCTTCACCATTAAGCGTGCTAACAATTCAGACTGTTCGATTGAAACTGTACCCACCAATACCGGCTGGCCACGTTCACGGCAGTCTTTAATGTCTTTAATGATCGCTTGGTATTTTTCATTGGCGGTGAGGTAAACCAAATCCGCCATATCCTTACGCACCATAGGACGGTTGGTTGGCACAACCACAGTATCTAGACCATAGATGTGTTGGAACTCAAACGCTTCGGTATCGGCCGTACCTGTCATCCCCGCTAACTTCTCATATAAACGGAAGTAGTTTTGGAAGGTAATTGATGCCAGGGTTTGGTTTTCGTTTTGGATACGAACGCCTTCTTTGGCTTCAACGGCTTGATGTAAACCTTCTGACCAGCGACGACCTGGCATAGTTCGGCCAGTGTGTTCGTCAACGATGATCACTTCGCCATCTTGAACGATATAGTCCACATCACGCTCAAACAGGGTATGCGCACGCAGCGCCGCGTTCACATGGTGCAGTAGCGAAATATTAGCTGCTGAGTAAAGTGAGTCGCCTTCGGCTAACATGCCGCGCTCAATCAACAGGTTCTCAACCTTCTCTTGACCACGTTCAGTAAAGTGCACTTGTTTGGCTTTTTCATCAATGCTGTAGTCACCCTCACCCACATACTCTTCAGAGTCTTCTTTATCTTGACGGATAAGATTCGGGATAAGCGTGTTGATCTTGATGTATAGCTCAGAGCTGTCTTCCGCGGCACCAGAGATAATCAGTGGCGTACGGGCTTCGTCGATAAGGATTGAGTCGACTTCGTCGATCAGTGCATAGTGCAATGGACGCTGAACACGCTCTTGTGGCGAGAACGCCATGTTGTCGCGCAGATAGTCGAAACCAAATTCGTTGTTGGTGCCGTAGGTAATATCGGCGTTATAGGCGTCTTTTTTCGCCTGCTGACCCAAACCTGCGACGTTAATGCCGACAGTTAAGCCTAAGAATTCGAACAATGGACGGTTATTCTCGGCGTCACGACGGGCTAAGTAATCGTTGACGGTAATAACGTGAACGCCTTTACCGGTTAAGGCATTTAGATAGGCTGGAAGGGTCGCGGTTAAGGTTTTACCTTCACCAGTACGCATTTCAGCGATGCGGTTACTGTCGAGCACCATACCACCGAGTAACTGCACGTCGAAGTGACGCATCTCGAACACTCGCTTCGATGCTTCACGCACAGTTGCGAAGGCTTCCGCCATAATCGCTTGCAATGACTCGCCAGCTGCTAAACGCTCGCGGAACTCGGCAGTTTTCGCTTTAAGCTGCTCATCGGTTAATTTTTCATAATCGGCTTCAAGCGCATTAATCTTATTAACTACTTTCTGTAACCCTTTGAGGGTACGGTCGTTGCGACTACCAAATACTTTTGTCAGTAATTTACCAAACATCTGAATCACTTATTTTCTGTAGGCCAAGTCCATGATGGAAACTAGAAGCCAATTGTTTCAATTAACCTGCCTTGCGGTAGACAAACTTCTGTGGATCTATCTGCTGTCCGCCACGCAACACTTCATAATGCACATGAGCCCCTGTTGAGCGCCCAGTGCTTCCCATACTGGCGATGGTATCGCCTTTTGCGACCACATCACCTACAGCTACTGACAAAGCTTTATTATGACCATAGCGTGTACGTAAACCGTTACCATGGTCGATTTCGACCAATTCGCCATAGCCAAACATATTCCCAGCCCAAGTCACCACGCCTGCTGCAGTCGCGACAACTTTAGCCCCTTCTCGACCAGTAAAATCGATCCCTTTATGCATGGTTCGACGACCGTTGAAAGGGTCATTACGTAATCCGTAGGGCGACGATAACCAACCTTTATCGAGTGGGAGCCCTGATACATAACGTTCAGCATCTATATGGTGGTTAGATGACACTGTTTCAAGTAGTGATAGTTGAACATTATTGTTGTCAATTCGTGATGCCAGTTTATCCATATCATCGATAAGCTGACCAAGTTCGATATTCGAGCCTAATTCGCTCAAGCCACCGACACCCACTTCAGAGGAAAAATCAAAGTCTTCATCCAATTTGTTTTGTTTAGCGACTTGTTGACCTAAGGCCTCGAGACGGGTGATTTTAGCTTGCATGCGCGCAACATGGGTCGCCAGCATGGCTAGCTGTGACTCTGTGGCACTCTTTAATTCTAAGACTTGCTTCTTTTGTTGTTCACGTTGGATACGATCGTTATCGACACTGGCTTGCTGGTTTTCAAACTTAGCAGAGTTGTGTTGATAAATACCGGCACCAGTAGCTAACAATAGCATGGGAAGGAGCAACCAGCGTTTACTGGGTTGCCAGCGCGTAACGCCATTCCGACCTTGAATAAATACTGTTACACTCATAGCCTAATTCAGCCATCTTATTATCATATGAAAAAGCCCCCTCAGGATCTCAGCCAATTACTACACCAGTCAGGCACATTGCCCGATATAGCTGAGAAAGCGGAACTACTTTTATATCTGGATCAGCACGTGAAGCAGATTGTCGCAGGTCCTGTTGCGGAGCAGCTGAAAGTCGCCAATTTCCGCCAGGGTGTTCTTGTGGTTGAAACCACTTCGGCAGCATGGGCTGCTCGAATTAATTTCCAAAAGCCGAAACTACTAGCGCAGCTTCAAGCAGAAACGCTCCCAATCCTTACCGCAATTGAAGTTAAAGTCAACCCGAGATTAGCATTGTATGACGCAAAGCCGAAACAGGCGCACAAGCAACTCAGTCCCGCTGCGGCAGAACATATTGCTGCGCTTGCAGAAAATGTGAGCGGGACACTAGGCGAAAAACTAAAACGGCTGGCCACATTGGCCAGCCGTAATAAGTAAACATCAAGCGCTATTAAGCGTAAACCGCGCCACCTGGCACAGTAAAGCTGACGGGAACATCGGCTTCTTTCTCAAAGCTCACCAGCTCCCACGCATCCTGCTGCGCCAATAAGGCTCGCACTAATTGGTTATTCAGTGCATGACCCGTTTTATAGGCAGTAAACTCACCAAGAATGGCGTGTCCTGCCACGTAGAGATCACCAAACGCATCTAAAATTTTGTGCTTAACGAACTCATCCTCATAACGCAGGCCGTCGGGGTTGAGGACGCGATATTCATCAAGTACAACCGCGTTTTCCATGCTGCCACCTAATGCTAGGTTGTTCGCACGCAGATACTCAATATCACGCATAAAACCAAAAGTACGGGCACGGCTAATGTCTTTAACAAAAGCAGAAGTAGAGAAGTCCATCACCACATGCTGTTGACTACGAGCAATTTCAGGGTGAGCAAAGTCAATTTTGAAGTTGACTCTAAAGCCTTTGAATGGCTTCAGCTCGGCCCACTTATCACCGTCTTCAACACGCACAGGGCGTTTAATCTTTAAGTACTTCTTAGGTGCAGCCTGCTCTTTGATACCCGCAGACTGAAGTAAGAAGACAAATGGGCTCGCACTGCCATCCATGATTGGAATTTCAGGCGCGTCCACTTCGATTACGGCGTTATCAATGCCTAAACCCGCTAAGGCTGCAAATAAATGCTCAATAGTCGAAATACGAATACCTTCGTCATTGACGAGTGCCGTACACATTGTGGTTTCGCGAACTTGTTCCGCCTTTGCTGGAATAGCAACGGCAGGATTCATGTCGGTACGCACGAGTACGATCCCTGTATTGACTGGTGCGGGCATAATGCTCAAGGTGACCTTGTTCCCAGAGTGCAAACCGACTCCAGTAGCCTTCACCATTTTTTGAACAGTTCTTTGAAATATCATTCAGTTACCCGTTTAGATTTCTATAATTAAGCCTAATATTTGCACACACAGCGGCGGCAAAACGACCACATAGGTGCTACATGGTAACATAAGTTGACCATGTCATACAAATGTAGTCATTGGGTGGTACAGCCTCACAGAGCAAGGCACCACCCGACACGCTGGACTCAAATACCTGTTTTAGTCAGCTTGCTTACGCAAAAACGCTGGGATATCTAAGTAATCCAATTCATGCTTTGTTGAAGGAGCTGGCGCTGGAGCCGGTGCTGGCGATGCAGGTAACACGTTACCCTTTGGCGCCGCATAGCTCACATGAGTTGCTTCTTCGACATAGGCTTCTACTTTTGGTTCCACAACCACTGGCTCTGGACGTGGTGCTGGTTTAGAAACCAGTTGAATATCAGGACGCTTTTCAGCACCGATACCAGTAGCAACCACAGTAACACGCAGCTCGTCGCTCATTTCTGGGTCGATCACCGCACCCACAACGACTGTCGCGTTGTCAGAAGCATAAGCTTTAACATGGTTACCCACGGTTTCGAATTCTTCGATGCTCATGTCCATACCTGCGGTAATGTTAACTAACACACCACGGGCACCGGCTAAGTCGATGTCTTCTAATAATGGGCTGGCAACTGCCGCTTCGGCCGCTTCTTCCGCACGGTCTTCACCACGCGCAACACCAGTACCCATCATGGCATTACCCATTTCAGACATAACGGTTTTCACGTCCGCAAAGTCGACGTTAATCAGACCTGGGCGAGTGATAAGCTCAGCAATACCTTGTACTGCACCGAGTAACACGTTATTCGCTGCGGCAAATGCATCGAGTAATGACGTACCACGGCCCAATACTTTTAATAATTTTTCGTTAGGGATAGTGATTAACGAATCCACGTGCTTGGCGAGCTCAGCGATACCTTGCTCGGCATAAGCCATACGCTTTTTGCCTTCGAAAGGGAAAGGCTTAGTCACGACAGCAACCGTTAAGATGCCTTCTTCGCGAGCGATTTGAGCCACAACTGGCGCAGCACCTGTACCCGTACCACCGCCCATACCGGCGGCGATAAAGATCATGTCAGAGCCTTTGATCGCAGCACGAATGTTTTCGCGGTCTTCTTCCGCTGCGGCACGACCCACTTCTGGGTTGGCGCCAGCGCCAAGACCTTTAGTGACATCGCGACCTAATTGAATCGTTGAGCCAGCGCCTGATTTACGTAGCGCCTGTGCGTCTGTGTTGGTAACGACAAACTCAACACCTTCAATGTTGTGTTTGACCATATGTTCGACAGCATTACCGCCGCCGCCGCCAACGCCGATGACTTTAATCACCGCGTCGTCTGAGTGAGTGTCCATGATCTCAAACATTGTCTGATCTCCGTGTTGCCTGCGTTATTAAAATTCACCCTTAAACCAGCTTTGGACCCGATTCCAAGCACTGGTAACCCCTTGACGCTCAGGACGCTCGAATTGACGCTCAAGCACCCGTCTTGCACCATAGTGAAGCAATCCAACCCCAGTGGAGTAAATAGACTGATCCACGTATTCGTATAACCCTTTAACTGGCAATGGTGAGGCAACGCGTACTGGCATCCCAAAGGTTGCCTCCGCAATGTCTACCACGCCTTGAATCGACGCCGTACCGCCTGTTAACACGATACCTGCGGCAATTTGATCTTCTAAACCACTGTCTTTCAGCTCCTTGAGTACTAACTCAAACAGCTCTTGATATCTCGGTTCAACCACTTCGGCCAAAGTATGGCGCGACATGCTGCGCGATGGACGACCACCAACCGATGGCACTTCGATACTGTCTTCGCGGCTCACCATGGAGCTACGCGCACAGGCGAACTGCACTTTAATTTGTTCAGCATGTGACGAAGGTGTGCGGAAAATCTTCGCGATATCGTTGGTCACTTGGTTGCCCGCAACTGGCACAACCGCGCAATGTCGCAGTGCACCATTGGTATACACGGCGATATCCGTCGTGCCACCGCCGATATCGACGATACATACACCTAAGTCTTTTTCATCGAAAGTTAATACCGCATCCGCCGACGCAATACCGGAGAACACTAAGTCATCGACCTTCAAGCCACAGCGTTCAACACTCTTAGTGATATTCTTCGCCATATCGTTGGCGCAGGTCACTATATGTACCTTGGCTTCCATCCGCATGCCTGACATGCCGATAGGGCTGCGAATGCCGTCTTGTACGTCAATCGCGTATTCCTGCGGTAACACATGCAGAATGCGACGTTCCGTTGGGATCTTCACCGAGCGAGCGGTGTGGATCACGTTGTCGACGTCTTCCTGTGTCACTTCTTCATCGTTAATCGACACCATGCCATTTTCGTTTTGGCAGGCGATATGTTTACCGGAAATGCTCAGGTAAACCGATGATACTTGGCAGTCTGCCATTAATTCCGCTTGATCGAGCGCGCGTTGCACACTGCGCACGATGGAGTCTAAATCGTTAACGCCACCCTTATCCATGCCCCTTGAAGGGTGGTTACCAAGGCCGACTATGCTGATTTCGCCATCGGGCAGAACTTCGCCTATGATCACTGCGACTTTAGAGGTTCCTATGTCCAATCCGACGATCAGATTTCTATCTTGGTTTTTGGTCATTAATTATCGGCTCTCTTGTTTGTGCATCGCCCCAGCCTACGGCCAACCCTGTGTCGTAGCGCAAATCCACTCTGGCAATCGGTTTATCTTGTTTCGCCAGTAACGGATAAACAGTGATAAACCTTTGTATCCTTGCCATTTTATCTTCTCGACCTAGGTCTAAAACAATACCGTTACCCAGTGTCGCGTGCCACGCATGACGTGGCGTTAAACTCAAATTGGCCAAGGTAAAGCCATTAATCTTCAGTAGCGAGTTAACCTGCGCGTAGGCGGTTAACACTTCGGTCCCCATATCATCTGGCCCTGATAAATAAGGCAGATGCTCTAGCTCAGGATGCGATGGCGCTTCAAACACTTCACCATGCACATTGAGCCAAGCGGTGCCATTCCAATGGGCGACCGGTTGTTGCTCCTGTAAATACACCCTGAGTTTCGCTGGCCACTCACGCCTCACTGACGCGCGATACACCCAAGGTAAGGCTTCTAAGGCCTGTTGCACTAAGGTGATGTCTGCGCTGAAAAAACTCCGCTGCATTAAATCCTGTAGTGCAATTTGTATATCTCTATCAGTGGTGTAAGTCCGTTCACCTTTGATGGCTACAGCCTCAATGGGCAGCGTGCTGGCATCATTTAAAAACTTATGCAGTTGGTAGCCACCAAAGACAAAACTCCCAATGACTAACCATAAAAAACCAATTCCGCTCCACAGGTACCAATTAACCCGTGACATCCTCGCCCACCAGTGTCGCCTCTTATCACTCCAAGACACGTTTGTTTCCACCTTTCAACGACACTACTAAAACCACAGAAAATCGGCCATTATATAGAGCTAAAGCCTCGGGTCAAAATTTCCTTTAAACCCGAGTTGTCCCGCAATATATCAAGGTTTTACCTCGGTTGTCGCGGCAACGCTAAAGCCCAATTCAGAGGCAGCTAGCTGGCGCGACAGGGCGCCTATATTACCCGCACCTTGGGTCAACAATAAATCCCCCTCCTGCAACACATCGGGTAGCACTTCGGCTAACTGATCTGGGCTGGCGATAAAGATGGGATCTAACTGTCCGCGCAAGCGAATCGAGCGACACAGTGCGCGACCATCGGCACCGGGGATCGGCGCTTCACCCGCGCTATACACCTCGAGTAACAGCAAGCAATCCACTTGAGACAACACTTCAATAAAGTCTTCGTACAAGTCACGGGTACGAGTGAATCTGTGCGGCTGATAGGCCATGACTAAGCGTTTATCCGGCCAACCTGCACGCGCCGCTTTAATGGTCGCCGCCACTTCACTGGGGTGATGACCATAGTCGTCTACTAACATCACTTCGCCCTTTGGCGTTGCGAACTTACCTAAGTGTTGGAAACGACGGCCAATACCTTGGAACTCAGCCAAGGCTTGAATGATGGCGCTATCATCAATTTCATCTTCTGTCGCCACGGCAATCGCCGCGAGCGCATTTAATACATTGTGCTGGCCTGGCAGGTTAAGCAGCAGATCTAAATCTTCTTTGCCTTTACGTCTGACGGTAAAGCGGCATTGGTGACCCTGCTGATGGAAGTTCAGCGCCTGCACGTCAGCATCATCACTGAAACCATAGGTGATCATATGGCGACCAATACGCGGCATAATCTCGCGCACGACAGCGTCGTCGATACACACTACCGCCACGCCATAGAATGGCAGGTTATGCAGAAAGTCCACGAAGGTCGATTTGAGCTTTTCAAAATCCCCACCGTAGGTGTCCATGTGGTCGGCTTCGATATTCGTCACCACGCTGACCATAGGTTGCAGGTGCAAGAAGCTCGCATCACTCTCGTCGGCTTCGGCGATAAGATAACGACTCGTACCTAAGCGGGCATTAGTACCAGCACTGTTCAGCAGGCCACCGATCACAAAAGTCGGATCGCGACCCGCTTGACCATACAAACTGGCAATCAAACTGGTAGTTGTGGTTTTACCGTGAGTACCCGCAATCGCCACACCATGGCGATAACGCATCAACTCGGCCAACATCTCGGCGCGGCGCACGATAGGAATACGCAACTCCTTCGCCGCAATAATCTCTGGGTTCTCAGGATTAATCGCAGTCGAGACCACCACCACATCGGCTTGCTGCACGTTATCGGCACCATGGCCGATATGAATTTTCGCGCCCAGCAGGCAGAGTCTGTCAGTCACGGCGTTTTGCGCGATATCAGAACCACTGACGACATAACCTTCGTTTACTAATACTTCAGCGATCCCGCCCATGCCCGCGCCGCCAATGCCGACGAAATGAATACGCTTAATCCGGCGCATTTCTGGGATCATACTTCTTAGCTGTAAGTATCTTTCTGTCTTAGTCATACCTATCCTTTCTCGGCGAGAGCGATACACACTTGGGCCACCTGTTCGGTCGCATCCAACACGGCAACATCTCTCGCTCTTTGGCCCATTTGGGCTAATTCTGCTCTGTCATTGGCGAGTAACTGTAATTTACTCACCAGCTTATTCACGTCCAAGATGGCCTGCGGCAATAAGAAAGCGGCGCCAGCCTCAACCAATACTTGGGCGTTACGGGTCTGATGATCATCCACAGCATGGGGATAAGGCACCAGAATACTCGGTAGTCCCACCGCCGCTAACTCGGATACCGTCAGCGCGCCGGCACGGCACAATACCACATCCGCCCAGCGATAGGCGGCTTCCATGTCATCAATAAATTCGGCAACGTTAACGCCGCCCTCTTGTCCTTGCTGTTGATAAGCCGACTTAACGCCCGTCAGATTATCCTTACCCACTTGATGCCAAACCGTAATCGACTGCTGCTTACTCAGCGCGGCCACCACTTCAGGCATTAAGTCGTTAAAAACTTTGGCGCCTAAACTGCCGCCCACCACTAAGACTTTTAAGGCATCATCCGCGGCTTGCTTAGGTTCGGCACCTAAGGCGATAAGCTCGCGACGAATAGGGTTCCCCACCACCTTGGCCTTCACCTGAGTGAAGGTATTTTTAAAGGCGCACAGTACTTGATTCGCAATTCGCGAGAGTAACTTGTTGGTCATTCCCGGAATGGCGTTTTGCTCATGCAGCACTAAGGGCACGCCAGCCAATTTCGCCGCCACACCGCCCGGGCCACTGGCAAATCCGCCCATGCCCAGCACCACATCGGGCTTGAACTCAGCAATCACGGCCTTGGCTTGCAGAATCGAGCGCACCACTTTAAAAGGCGCCGCTAATTTACGCACTAAGCCATTACCACGCACGCCCTTGATATCGATAAAATCGATATCGAAGCCATACTGAGGCACTAAACGCGCCTCCATACGGTCAGCTGTGCCTAACCAACGCACTTGCCAACCTTGCTGCGCTAAATACTTTGCCACCGCGAGCGCCGGGAACACATGTCCGCCCGTGCCGCCTGCCATGACTAAAATACGTTTACCCGCGTCGGTCATTACTTCAATCTCCCTTGCACGGCCTGAACTAAACTCATGCGCCGCTCATAATCGATGCGCAGCAATGTCATTGCCGCCGCCGTCATGACCCATAGACTACTGCCGCCGTAACTCACAAAGGGCAGTGTTAACCCTTTAGTAGGTAACATACCAATGCTTGCGCCCACATTAACGACGGTCTGGAAACAGATCCAAATTCCAATGGCATAGGCCAGATAACCTTCGAAGGCTTTGTCCATCACTAAACATAAATTGCCAAGGCGAATGGCCCTTAATGCCACAAACAGCAGCACGGATAACACAGCGATAATGCCGATAAAACCTAACTCTTCACCGATCACGGCAAAGATAAAGTCGGTATGTGCCTCGGGGAGGTACTCCAACTTTTGAATACTGTTACCTAGGCCCTGACCAAACCAATCACCCCGGCCATAGGCCATCAGCGATTGCGTTAACTGATAGCCACTACCGAATGGATCCTGCCAAGGGTCTAAAAACGAGGTCACCCGGCGCATACGGTAAGGCTCGAGCAGAACCAGCGCCACGAATGCCAACACCCCGGCAAAAATCAGCGCGAAAAAGTCCAGCAAACGCGCCCCCGCGAGGAACAATAGCCCCACAGTGCCGACGAACAACACCACCACAGTACCTAAGTCGGGCTGCATCAAAATCAAAATTGCGTAGATCGCAAATACCGCAATCGGCTTATAGAAGCCCTTCGCATTTTCACGCACTTCCTGATGCCGACGCACCAGATAACCCGCCATATACACAGAGAACGCAAACTTAGCGACCTCAGCCACCTGAATACGAATGGGACCTATGGATAACCAACGGGTCGCACCGTTGACTGTGGTACCCACAACCAACACCGCCAGCAACATCAAAAACACGCCTAGCAACATGATTGGGCTCATCCGCTGCCAGGTTTGCATCTCGACCCTCAGCACAAAAGCGGCAATCACTAAGCATCCCAACAGATAACCCACATGGCGGGTCATAAAGTGGAAGGGATTACCCGTCAGCGTTTGCGCCTCAGGCATAGAGGCCGACATGACCATGACAAAACCAAAGCCAATCAAAGACAGCACGGCCGTGAGCAAAGCCCGGTCGTACAATTGCACGCCCGGCACCTCGTTATCACGTTGCCAGTTAGGCAGTGCGTTCAGCACTCGCCCTAACAGGCTGAGCTGTCTTGCATCACTCGCCATCGAGTTGCTCCACTTGGCTTCTAAAATCATCCCCACGAGCCATAAAGTTGCTGTACATATCAAGGCTCGCACAGGCTGGCGATAGGAGTACGATATCGCCCGAGGTGGCTAACTCGGCGGCCTTAGCCACCGCAGCAGCCATAGAGTCCACCTTAATGGCCCCTTCCTTCAATGCGGCTATCTTATTGCCATCGCGACCTAAGGTGATGAGGTGTGTCACTTTCGTTAACGGCTCGACCAATGGACTGAAATCCGCGCCCTTACCATCACCACCAGCAATCAAAATAATGTCACCTAAGTGGTCGCTTAACCCATCGAGCGCCGCGACGGTAGCGCCAACATTGGTCGCCTTCGAATCGTTCACATAGGTCACGCCCGCTTTTACACCGACCACTTCACAGCGATGAGAAAGACCAGTAAAGGTACGAGCCACTTTAGCCATGACTTGCTTATCTACGCCCACGGCATACACCAGCGCCATGGCAGCGAGTAAGTTGGCATGGTTATGACTACCAATCAGCGATACTTCGGTGATCGGCATAATTTCACTGTGACCGTGGTAAATCTTGCTATCACAAATGCCCCACTCGTCGCCCTCTGGCGGCGCTAAACCAAAGCTGTTTTGGTTCATCGGCTCTGTCGGGATAGTCAGCGCATCATCACGGTTAAAGATGATGGAGCGGCTTTGATGGTAC
The DNA here is from genome assembly GCF_003129585.1 of Shewanella sp. BC20. NCBI lineage: Bacteria > Pseudomonadati > Pseudomonadota > Gammaproteobacteria > Alteromonadales > Shewanellaceae > Shewanella > Shewanella sp. BC20. Next base: position 13,868 of record NZ_NHRI01000026.1, read on the forward strand.
AGACGCAGCTTGGCCTTGCGATAAGCATCCATATCGCTGTATCTGTCCATATGATCTTCGGTCACGTTCAAACAGGTCGACGCCACGCAGTTCAAACTGTGGGTGGTTTCGAGTTGGAAGCTCGACAGCTCAAGCACAAAAATATCGGCATTTTCCGTCAGCAGATCGAGCGCCGGAATGCCAATGTTGCCGCCCACAGCCACCGCCATGCCGGCTTCACGCAGCATTTCACCCACTAAGGTGGTCACGGTCGACTTGCCGTTTGAGCCAGTAATCCCAATCACACAAGGTTTACGGTCGGCAATCTCACGGGCAAATAGCTCCACATCGCCAATGACTTCAATCCCCATATCCAGTGCCGCGCGCACCTCAGGTGTATCAATCGCAATGCCTGGGCTGATAATGATTTGCTTTGCTTGCACTAAGTAACGGCAATCGAATCCGCCCGCAATCAGCTGCACCTCAGGGAATGCGCTGGCAAGGGTGTCCGCACCGGGAGGTTGGCGACGACTATCCATCACCAAGGGTGTGATCCCTTTTCCACACAAATAGCGCACTACCGAGAGCCCGGTGGCACCCAAACCTAACACTATGTGTGAATACTGACTTTGCATGAGCGATTACCTTAACTTCAACGTGGCTAAGCCGAGTAACACTAAGAAAATCGAGATAATCCAAAAGCGGACAATCACGCGTGGTTCAGGCCAACCCTTTAACTCATAGTGGTGATGGATAGGCGCCATGCGGAAAATACGCTGGCCACGTAACTTGTAAGAACCGACCTGTAGGATCACAGACACAGTTTCCATTACAAACACACCGCCCATAATCACTAATAGGATTTCTTGGCGAACCAGTACAGCAATCGCGCCTAAGGCCGCACCTAAAGACAGCGAGCCCACATCGCCCATGAAGACCTGTGCTGGATAAGTGTTAAACCATAAAAAGCCTAAGCCTGCGCCCACAATCGCAGTACAGACGATCACGAGCTCACCCGAACCAGGTAAATGCGGAATGTGCAGGTAATTAGCAAACTGAGCATGGCCAGACAGATAAGCAATCAAGGCGAATGCCGCGGCCACCATTACCGTTGGCATAATCGCCAAACCGTCGAGACCATCGGTTAGGTTCACCGCGTTGCTCGAACCCACGATAGTAAAGTAAGCCAATACGATAAACACAGCGCCAAGCTGTGGCATCACGTCCTTAAAGAAAGGCACGACTAACTGGGTTTCCCCCGGGTTAGACGCTGTGGTGTAGAGGAAAAAAGCAATGATCAACGCCGCTAAGGATTGCAGAATATACTTCCAACGCGCGATCAGTCCCTTAGTATCTTTACGCACGACTTTGCGGTAATCATCAATAAAACCGATCATGCCGAAGCTGCCCAATACAAACAGCATCACCCACACATAACGGCTACCGAGATCGCCCCACAACAGCACACTGATAAAGATGGCGCCTAAAATCATCAGGCCACCCATGGTCGGCGTACCACGTTTACTGAAATGCGACTCTGGACCGTCGTTACGCACGACTTGACCAATCTGCATTAACTGCAAACGCTCAATCAGTTTAGGACCCCACCATAAACTAAACATTAATGCGGTTAACAAGCCTAAAATGGCTCGAAATGTCACATAGGAAAATACGTTAAACCCAGTATGAAAACGGGTTAAATACTCGGCCAGATACACCAGCATCTACACTAACTCCCCACGCCCGAAGGCTACTGTTAGGCCATCCACGACCCGCTCCATTGCGGCACTACGTGAACCTTTAACTAAAACCGTCACCTGTCCCGGCAACTGGTTGATGTGTTTTATGAGTTTTTCTACTAACGTCGCCACGCTGTCATGGTGCTCCGCCCCGAAAGCTTGGCTAGTGTGCTGAGTTAAGGTGCCGGTACAGAACAGAGCATCAATGCCCTGTTGCTTTGCCAGTTGTCCCAGTTCAGCGTGTAAAAGGGGCGCATTGTCGCCTAATTCGCCCAAATCTCCCAGTACCAAACAGCGATTTTCAGAAATTTCCTTTAACCAAGCGATAGCCGCCCCCACTGACACGGGATTGGCGTTATAGCTATCATCGATTAAGCGAACGCGTCCTAATTGAGTGGGTTGCATGCGCCCCTTGACAGGGGTCAACTGGCTCAAGCCATCGGCGATTTCTTTTAGGCTTAATCCCAAAGCAATACAAACACTTGCAGCAGCCAACGCGTTGCTAACTTGGTGACGACCCGCGAGAGGCAGAGTCACTTCGCAGGACTCTCCCGCGTAATTGAGGATAAAACGATAGCAACCTTCGCTATTGGCTTTGTGGCCAGTCGCAATCACATCGATTTGACGTTTAGCCGCGCCTTCCTGCTGGGAGAAGCTTAATTGCTTATATTGTTTCGCTTTCACCCGCATCACATCGGCAAAGGCATCATCGGCATTGATAATTGCCGTACCGCCGGGTTGCAGATGGTTGTAGATTTCCGATTTGGCCTGGGCGACCCCCGCCTGTGAACCAAAGCCTTCTAAGTGGGCGCTGCCAACGTTATTGACTAAGGCTACGTGAGGACGCACCAAACTCGAGGTGTAATCAATCTCACCTTTATGGTTAGCGCCAAGCTCAAACACCCCGTATTTATCCTTGGGCGTTAAGCGCAGTAAGGTGAGTGGCACACCGATTTCATTATTAAAATTGCCAGCGGTGTAAAGCACTTGATGCTTCGCCGATAAAATTGTGGCGATCATTTCTTTCACGCTGGTTTTGCCATTGGAGCCAGTTAAGGCCACACAAATGGGATCCACTTGGTCACGTACATAGGCACCAATCGCGCCCATGGCTTTTTGGCAATCGGCAACAATAAGCTGCGGCACATCGAAGGCCAATTCACGCTCAACCAGCAGTGCAACCGCACCATTTTCAATTGCCGTGGCTGCAAAATCATGGCCATCGAAACGCTCGCCCTTTAGGGCGACAAACAGGGTCGCTGGGCCGATTTTACGGCTATCGCTGCTTAATGCTTGGATGGTGACATCGTCACCGACTCGATGCGCACTTAAGTGTTGGCTCAGCGCCTCGAGGGAAATTGGGATCATTGGCTTTGCTCCGATAACTGACGTGCCAGAGCGCGCTCATCATAGTCATGACGCACACCTGCCGCCTCTTGGTAAGTTTCATGGCCTTTGCCCGCAAGCAGAATCACATCCCCAGGTTTAGCCTGCGCCACGACGCGTTTAATCGCAGCCACACGGTCAACCTCGGTCAGCGCACGCTCTGGGTGAGTCAGCCCTTGGATAATATCGGTAATAATTTGGTTAGGATCTTCGCTGCGGGCATTATCGCTAGTCACCATAATGCGATCGGCGCATTGCTCCGCCACTTGTCCCATCAGCGGGCGTTTACCCTTATCACGGTCGCCGCCGCAGCCAAACACGCACCACAACTCGCCCGCGCAGTGACGACGCAGGGCATTCAACGCCTGTTCAATCGCATCCGGGGTGTGAGCATAATCGACGACTAAGGTGATGTTGTCCGCGGTGGTAAAACGTTCCATGCGGCCAGCCACGGGCACTAAATAAGGCACTTTGGCGGCCAGAGCACGCATATCCATGCCCTGTAAATACAAGGCAGATAAAGCAGCGAGTAAATTCGAGAGGTTAAAGGCGCCTAATAAAGGAGAGCGAATGTCTATTTCGCCCTCGGGCCAGACTAGTGTCGCCTGCACGCCTTGATCGTTAAATTGGGCATTCTTAGTGTAAAACGCCGCCTCTGTATGCGCTTCAATGCTAAAGCCCCACATCTTCGCGGGGACATTTGCCAGCTCGGATAACCAAGCGGCCCCCACGGGATCATCAAGATTCACTAAGCCGTGACGCAGGGCGTCGAAACGAAACAGCATTTGTTTGGCCGCGGCATAGTTTTCCATATCGCCGTGGTAGTCCAAGTGATCACGGGTCAGGTTAGTGAATACCGCCACATCGAAGGGCACGGTATCGACTCGGCCTTGGACTAACCCATGACTTGAGACTTCCATCGCGCAGGTATTAACGCCTTTGTCTGCAAACTCATGTAGTTGGCGCATCAGGGTAATGGCATCGGCGGTCGTATTACCGCTATCGACTAATTCGCCCCACAGGCCATTACCGAGCGTGCCCATCACCGCCGCTTTACCTTCAAGTAAGGTCACTAATTGCGCGCAGAGCTGACTGGTCGAGGTTTTACCATTGGTGCCGGTGATCCCGATAATGCCCATAGACTGGCCTTGGACAACGGGATAACGCACTGCGGCGACCGCTGACACTTGCTTCGCTAACTGATAGAAATAAATCTGCACGCCTTGCTCAGTCGCAATCACCTTGCCCTGCTCTTCAATGCTATCCGTATGCACTAACACCGCAGTCGCACCTTGGGCTAAGGCCTTATCGATAAATTGACGACCATCGACCTTATGGCCGGGCAACGCTAAAAACACATCGCCGCGACGTATTGCGCGGCTATCTAAAGTCAAATCTAAGAAGGTTTGTTCGCCCGCGTAGGGGAACCAAGGCGCTAATAGATCCCTTAACAACATCATTCAGTTCTCCCGGCGAGTCCCGCCAATTGCACCTGTTCTTTATCGGAAATGGGTTCGACATTTAACATTTGCAGTGCGCCTGACATCACCTTAGCGAATGCCGGCCCTGCCACTGAACCACCATAATAGAGATCGCCTTTCGGCTCGTTCACCACGACAACAATCGCGAGTTTGGGATTATTCACCGGCGCGACACCAGCAAATAACGCAACATAATCATCACCATAACCGCCAGCTACCGCCTTACGGCTGGTGCCCGACTTACCCGCAACGGGGTAGCCATCGATATGCGCAAGCGTACCTGTACCGCCTTTTTCGGTCACACCCACCATCATTTGCAGCACATCGTGAGCGACCTCTTGTGAGATCACTCGCTCACCTTCGGGCGGCTTTTTCAGTTTTAAAATCGATACAGGATATAAAGTGCCGCCATTGCCTAAAGTGGCGTACATCCGCGCGAGTTGTAGCGTGGTTGCCGTTAGGCCGTAGCCGAAAGATAAGGTCGCACGCTCGAAATCAGACCAACGGTGGCGATCTTGGATCAAACCGGCGCTTTCACCCGTGAGGTTAATCCCCGAAAAGCTGCCTAAGCCCATGGATTGATAAGTGCCTAATAACTGCTGCACTGGAATCGACAGGGCGAGTTTACTGATCCCCACGTTACTGGATTTCGCCAGAATACGTGCCAGTGTCATATCGCCGTAGTTCGCCGCATCCCGTACTTGGCGACCGCCTAAACGCATCCAACCCGGAGAGGTTGGGATCACATCGGTAGACTTAACCGTGCCCGCTTCTAACGCCGCAGCAACCACAAAAGGTTTAATGGTCGAACCCGGCTCGAAGGTATCCGTCATCGCGCGGTTACGCATTCTGAAGGTTTGCAGATTGTCGCGTGAATTAGGGTTGTAGGATGGCGTATTCACCATAGCTAAAACTTCGCCAGTGTGGATATCGAGTACCACGATCGAGCCAGAGGTCGCTTGGTTCATCTCAGTCGTGCGCTTTAACTCACGGTAGGCAAGCTGTTGAATACGTTGATCGATACTCAAGACTAGATCATTCGGACTCTCGCCTTCCTGAACGATATCGAGGCGCTCAACCACATGACCATCGCGGGATTTACGCACTTTTTGTTTAGATGGTGTACCAGTAAGCCAACTGTTGTAAGCGTTTTCGACACCTTCAATACCGACATCGTCGATATTGGTAATGCCGATAAGCTGGGCGGTGATCTCACCACCGGGGTAGTAGCGGCGTGACTCGGACTTTAAAAACACCCCAGGCAATTTAAGCTGAGTGATATAGTCTGCCACCGCAGGCGTGACTTGGCGTTTAAGGTAGGTAAAACGTTTGGTTGGATTACTGCGCACTTTTTCGAGCACATCTTCCACGGGTTCGTGCAATACGTCCGCCAACGCTTGCCAGCGGCGCATATCAGTAAAACCATTGTTATCATTGACTTGTTTAGGGTCGGCCCACACGGCACGCACCGGCACACTCACCGCCAGCATATCGCCGTTACGGTCGGTGATTAAGCCACGCTGCACCTCACGACTTGTGGTACGCAGGGTGCGCATGTCGCTCTCGTGACGCAGCTTATCGGGCTCGATAATTTGAATATAAGCAGCACGACCCACAAGGCTCGAAAACATCGCAAATACAAAGCCAACCACGACGTATAAACGCCAGTGGATCAATTGTGGCTTTTGCTTTTTGCTGGCCTGTTTGGTTTTTGCTTGCCTAGTCATATCTTCCCTATGTTCACGGCACCTTTACCACAACTTCTTCGCTGGGTAAGGGTCGACTCATGTTGAGATCCTTTGATGCAATCCGCGTGATCCGGCTGTGCTCGGTCTGGGACTGCTCTTCCAATAATAAATTGCGCCACTCGATATCTAATCTGTCACGCTCCTGCAGTAGCTGATCCCATTGGGTAGTGAGCTTACGGCTCACATGGCTGGTATACACCACAGCCACAGCATTACTGAGCACGAGCAGTGCGAGTAACAAGATCCATTTGTGTTGCCACAGGTCGTTTAACACAATCCGTGGCAGATTTAATGAGGGCTTACTCACTTTGTTTGCCCTCTAGTAATCTAATCGCTCGGCAATGCGTAACACTGAGCTGCGCGCTCTGGCATTGCGTTCAATTTCCTCATCGGAAGGCATAATCGCCTTACCTATGGCGCGCAATTTACGCGACTTGTTGATTTGATCTTCGGTGATAGGCAGACCGTGGGGCACGCTCTCACCTTGGCTATGGCGACGAATAAAACGTTTTACGATGCGATCCTCCAGTGAATGGAAGCTGATAATCGATAAACGTCCCTGCGGCGCGAGTACGGTTAATGCACCTTCAAGCGCTTGATCAATTTGATCTAATTCACTGTTGATATATATACGGATCGCCTGAAACACCCGAGTCGCGGGGTGTTTGTTACGCTCTTTATTTTTAGTGATCCGCGCAATCAAATCGGCTAAATCTTTGGTGCGTAAAAACGGGGTTTTATCACGGTCAGCCGCAATACAACGGGCAATATGGCGAGCATTTTTCTCTTCGCCATAGGTTTTGAATACCCAGGCCATGTCCTCAATTTCGGCACGCGCTAACCACTGGGCCGCCGTTTCGCCTTGGCTGTTATCCATGCGCATATCGAGCGGACCATCACGCAGGAAACTAAATCCACGTTCGGCATCGTCAAGCTGCGGTGAAGACACGCCTAAGTCGAGTAACACGCCATCAATCTTGCCAACCAGACCAAGCTCTTCGACGTAATCTGCTAACTGGCCAAAACCGCCATGTACGATTTGAAAACGGGGATCATCGGCGAATTGTTTCGCTGCTTCAATGGCTTGAGGATCACGATCGATCGCAATCAGACGTCCATTTTCACCCAATCTTTGCAGTACTTGTCTTGAATGACCACCGCGGCCGAACGTGCCATCGATATAGATGCCATCGTCTTTGATGTTCAAACCGCCGACCGTTTCTTCGAGCAGAACGGATAAATGGGCAAATTCTTGACTCATTACTCTCTTCTTATTAAGTTATGCGACTCGTTAGAGTGAAAAATCCGCCAGACGCTCGTTATTCGCGAGCTCCTCGCTTCGAATCGTTTCCTGACACTCATCAATTTGCTGCAGCCAAGCTTGCTCATCCCACAGCTCAAACTTGTTTAACTGTCCCACCAGCATGATGCGCTTATCTAAATTGGCGTATTGCCTTAGCGGCGGTGGCAGTAATATGCGCCCGTTGCCATCGAGTTCCACCTCATGGGCATAACCCAGCAACATGCGCTTAAGGGACCGTTGGGTTTTGTCGGTATCTGAAAGCTTGAGTAACTTAGCTTCGATCAATTCCCACTCATGGATGGGATAAAGGAGTAAACACGCAGATTGAATATCGACTGTGATGACGATGCGGCCTTGGTGCTCTAGCTGCAAAGGTTCGCGGTATCGCACTGGAATAGCGATCCGTCCCTTTGTATCTAAGTTGATAGCACTGGCTCCACGAAACACGCTAATTCATCCTATCCTTTGATTTTTGATCCACAAATATCCACTATTTCCCACAAATGCTAAGTTTAGGGATAGTAGACAAGCATTGTCAAGGGATGGGATCCTTTTATAAAGCCAGTCGGCAAGCGGGTTAGCAGCATGTTGAGCCCATCACTTAGCGACAAAGTTTTGACAAAAAGATCAGCGGAAAATCGGCTAAACGGCGAAAACCACAGGAATATAAAGCGAACAAAAAAGCAGCAGCCTTTTGCTTTCAGGGAGTTGCAATGAAATATTTGCCATAGGGTTTCTGTAAATATGGGATTTTCCCGAGTGAAAAATCACACTGGACTCACAAGGGGCAACAAAATAGACTCATTTTTTACATTCGCATTGGCTTATAGAGCGTCAATTTCTAGCATAAATCGCTGAAATTTTATTTTCAGTTGCGGATTTATTCTGCAATTTAGGAATGCCTTTATTTCACGATTGCGAGGAAGATCAAAACTCCCGCGGGACTAACTCAAAGAATAACGCTATGAAAGCTACTCAAATCCGAACCTGGCACAAGTGGTTTGCGCTGCTTACCGCGATTCAATTGCTGCTTTGGTTAGCCACCGGCGCTTATATGGTGTGGATGGATATCGAATTTATTCGCGGTAAGCCACTGGTAAAAAAAGCAAACACGGCTATGTACCAAGTGGATTCGCCCGCCTTCAGCTTTACTGACTTTATCAAAGCACATCCCGACGCAACGGATATCAGTTTGTACGCGAATCAAGGCGCACTCTACTATCGCGCCAATATCGCGGGAAAATTGCAGCGCTTTAGCAGTGAGACGGGAGAAGTATTACCACTGCTCGATAAACAACAGGCGCTCGACGCAGCACAGCGAGTCTATACGGGGCAGGCTAAATTTATCGGCTCGACATTCATTGAGCAGAACGCTCCGAGTGAAATCCCAGCCCGCGCACTCCCCGTTTGGCAACTGGCGTTAGACGATGCCATGCATTCGACGCTCTATATCTCGGCAGTTACTGGACAGCTCGTCACAGCCCGCCATGATTATTGGCGGCTCTTCGATGTGATGTGGATGCTGCACATCATGGACTACGAGACCCGAGAGAATGTAAATAATCCTTTACTCACACTCATGAGCAGTCTCGCCTTGTTGACGGCGCTCTTTGGTATCGCCTTGACTTATATCAGTTTTAGAACCAAATATCGTGAGGAACGAGTATGAGCCTCCCGACACTTCGCCATACTAGCATGACAGCCACCAAACATCCCATCAGCCTAATGTTGCAAACCATACATAAATGGCTGGGGCTTATCGTTGGCCTACAATTATTAATTTGGGTCGTGACAGGACTCGCCTTTAACCTGATTGACGAGCGTTTTTTCGATGCGACCCCATATCGCACTACACATAAAGCTGCGAGTCCCAATACATCTCTCGCCCCCACTGCTAGTCTGCTGCAACAATATCAAGCAGAAGGCATTATCGAACTTAAGCTAACCTCAGTGCTCGAACGCGGCGTATATGCGCTCACCACAACTCAACAAACTCGCTGGTTTTGGGCAGACTCACTCCAACCGCTATCCTTGAGTGATGCCGAGATACTCGCGATTGCCAAACAGAGTTACTCAGGCTCAGGTGAACTCAGCGCACCGCAACCCCTCACCCACGAAACGCCATTCGACGCCAGTGGCCCAGTTGCTATGCTCACAGCCGCGGACGAAGTTGGAACGCGGATTTATATCGATACGGCCTCGGGTACGGTGCTTGCCCACCAAAATCGCAAATCGGATCTCAAGGATCTGCTCTTTATGCTGCATTTTATGGATTACGCTCCCAATAATGGCATTGGTTTTAATCACTTATTGGTACAAGTTGTCAGCATTGCTGCGCTGTTATTAGGTCTTTCGGGAATTTACATCCTTGGGCATAAATTCCATCAAGGTCAGTTATCGCTGCCGTTCTTGAGGCGCAAAAACACTAGCGGAAAACTGGCGCTTTTTACTCAAGACGCTCAGCCGCTCGCCGAATTGTCTGACCTTAGTGGCAGCTATTTAGAAAGTATTAATCGAGAAAGTGAAAGATTAAGAACCCAATGTGGCGGTGGCGGACGCTGCGGCCTGTGTAAACTCAGGTTTGTCGAGCAGGCGCCCAGCCCCAATGATTATGATCTGGATAAACTCACCGCCGCTGAGCTAGCACAAGGTATTCGCCTGAGCTGCCAACACGAGGCGCATCCTGGCAAACTGGAGTTAGTCACCAAAGCCCAGCACAGATATTGGCCACAGTCCAAGCACTAGAGAGTGTCGCGTACAGGCTTAAATCGGCGTATAGTCTAAATATTAAGCAGTTCCCACCGATAAAAGGTTAAGTGGTCATAAACCAAGGAGGCGCTATGAGTGGATTGGACAGTCTTTACGCTATGCTGGCACAGCCAGTAAAACCCGTATTAACCCCCAAACGGGTCGTCGATCAGGTGAGCGGTGCGACTGCTAATGCGCCCGATAGCCATGAAACCCCGCAGTCACAATTGCCCCCAACGCTAGATGTTAAAGTCAGGGAAAGGCGCAAAAACGACAACGCCAGTCGCAATAAAAAACGCCGCGCATCGGACAAACAGCAAGATTTAAAAGAGGGTGTGGTGCTTGAAGTCACTGACGATACCGCTGACACAGCACAATCGTCCAGCAAGCACATCATCGACATCGAAGTTTAATTTACGGCGATTAAATGAATAAGGCGCAACCTCAGGGTGCGCCTTATGTGTTTCAGGCTTAAAAGAAACTAAGAACGGGTTCTAGCCACCGCATCTTGCCAGCCCGCATATAACAACTCCCTTTGACACGCATCTATATTCGGTTTGAAGTGCTTATCGATACAGGCCTTATGCTCAAGTTCGGTCACTGAGGTCCAAAAACCAACCGCAAGACCCGCTAAAAAGGCTGCGCCAAGTGCTGTGGTCTCACACACGCTCGGCCTTAAGACTTCAACGTCGGTGATATCCGCTTGAAATTGCATGAGGAAGTCATTAGCAACCGCGCCGCCATCGACCTTAAGGGATTTAAGCCGCTCACCGCTGTCCTTAATCATGGCATCGAGCAAATCCTTACTCTGGTAGGCAATCGACTCCAACGCCGCGCGGATAATATGATTACGGTTGGCGCCACGCGTTAACCCAAACAGTGCGCCACGGGCATTAGGATCCCAATAGGGAGCGCCAAGTCCGACAAAGGCTGGCACTAAATACACGCCATTGGTATCTGCGACTTTAGAGGCAAAATATTCGGTGTCGCTGGCATCGCGAATCAATCCCAGCTCATCCCTTAACCATTGAATCGTCGCGCCGCCCATAAATACTGAGCCTTCGAGGGCGTAGTTCACTTCACCTTGAGCGCCTACCGCCACTGTGGTTAATAAACCATGGGATGAACGCACGGCTTTATTGCCTGTATTCATTAATAAAAAGCAGCCAGTGCCATAGGTATTTTTGGCCATTCCCGGCTCAACACAAAGCTGGCCAAAGAGCGCCGCCTGTTGATCGCCCGCGATCCCCGCGAGAGGAATTTCGCTGCCCTCACCGGCAATACGGGTTGTGCCATAGACACTGCAGGAAGGTTTGACTTCGGGCAACATGGCCGCAGGAATATCGAGCGCCTCGAGCAGTGTTGTGTCCCAATTTAGGCTGTGGATATTAAACAACAGCGTACGGGCGGCATTGGTGGGATCGGTCACATGCACTTTGCCTTCGGTGAGTTTCCACAGCAACCAAGTATCGACCGTGCCGAATAAGAGTTCGCCTCGTTTGGCCTTCGCGCGCGCATCCGGTACATTATCGAGGATCCATTTGATCTTAGTGCCTGAAAAATAAGGGTCGAGCAGGAGACCCGTATTCTCCCTCACATAATCTTCTAAGCCTTGCGCCTTGAGTTGCTCACAGATCTCAGAGCTGCGGCGACACTGCCACACAATGGCATTGTAGACGGGCTTGCCTGTGGCCTTTTCCCAGATAATGGTGGTTTCGCGCTGATTGGTGATACCAATGGCCGCCACTTCGTCGCTGTGAATACCCGCTCTGGCGAGGGATTCAATTAACACCGAACTTTGGCTCGCCCAGATCTCCATTGGATCATGCTCCACCCAGCCGGGATTTGGATAAAGCTGGGTAAACTCCCGCTGTGACACACTGACAATATTGGCATCGTGGTCAAACACAATCGCCCGTGAGCTGGTTGTGCCTTGGTCTAAAGCCACTACATATTTTTTCTGCACACGCCTATCCTATTTACCCTGCGCCCAATTGATATGGCGCAGAACGTAATGCTCCATTAATTATGCTCTGAATATATTCGCAATTGGCCGCCATGACCAGCCAACATAGGGCAAATGCGTATCAGGCCACGTTCTTTTAGGCACAAAAAAGCCCTGAAGATTCAGGGCTTTTTCATCAAGCTGGATGCTTACATCTTGTAGCTCATTTGGATACCGGCTAACCAAACATCACCGCTCGCTTCACCGTTGAAGCTTACTATGGCGAGGTTTAGCAGATTTTGCTGCTCGTTGATTGGCGCATCACCAGTAGCACGGATATAGGTCAGTGCGAAATCAACATTCAGATTTTTAGTCGCCTGATAACCAGCACCGACAGAGAACCACAGACGGTCTGAGTCAGGGATAGTCGTGGTACGCCACTCATCGGCCGCAGCCGTTTTGTCTAAGGCCACACCCGCACGCACTAACCATTCATTGTTCACTTGGTAGGTTGTACCTAAGGCAAAGCGCCAGTTATCTTCAAAGTTTTCTTCTTTCACTAAGTCAGATTCTAAGCCGCCCTTTGGTTTAACTTCACCAGGGAAGTAAGCCACTAACTGATCGAATACGCTCCAATCGGTCCAGTTAACGCTGGCATGCATTGCCCAGTTATCCGTTAATTGGTGATAAGACGACAGCTCGGCAAACGCAGGCAGTTCGAGGGGAATATAACCTTCAATCGACAGATTTTGGCCACCATCGTAAATCACACCAGAAGCGTGACCATCTAACTCAAACTTAACGCCGCTGTGATAGGCTAAACCCACGCGGTTGGCTGGGTTGATTTGCCAGCTAGTCCCGAGTTGCCAACCGTAGCCAATGTCGTCGCCCTTCATGCTTTTCAGCTCAGTGCCACCCGGCGGTAACATTGCAGATACTTGTGCAGGTAAACCGGGTTTGATGCTATCTACCCAGCCAGGTAACGAAGCACCGATTTCACCTTCACCGTAAACGATACGCACACCACCACCGACGCTGACAGCATCATTCACGCGGTAAGCGATGTTAGGGTTGAACTCAACTGTAGTAACGGCAGTTTTATTACCAAAAATCGCCGCGGCGTGGGTTTTAGGTAACTCGGTTGACAGACCATAGTTAGAGTTAACGGCCAGACCCCAAGTCCATTGGTCATTTAACTGATTGGAATAGTAGAAGTTAGGCACTAATGCATCATCAGCCACATCGATGGCATCGCCGTTCATCACGATTGGATTTGGGCCAAGTAATGGCGAGCTTAGGCTCACATCACCTTTAACATCCACGTTAGGCATAACATAGATACCACCAGCAGACAGCTGACGACCTTCTAAATAGGTCAGCATCGCAGGGTTGCGCCCCTGAACTGAAGCGTTATCGGCAATTGCGGCTTCACCGGCGAAGGCGCGGCCTAAGCCAGTCGCTGAGTATTCGGCCAGTTGGAAACCCGCTGCATGGACTTGAGTCGTTGTGCTTAATAAGGCTGCAGTCACAGCCAAAGTCAGAAGACGTTTTTGCATTGTTATTCTCAGAAAATATTATTGTTATCTGTGCCAGTAACTTGGTCACAATGGCGTTCACACAAAATAGAGCAAACACTCCAGATTGAATGCAGGGGAGTTTACCGATGCAGAAGATGTTTGCAACAAGCGGAAATAAAACAGATAAAAAAACTAGTTATTAAAAGGCATTCAATATTTTTAGTGAGATAAATCACTTTTAAAACAAGAAAATCCAGCAGAAAAGCAGCGTGTTATTTGCTGAACATATTTTAATGCAGATAATAAAAGTTGAAAAATAAATTTAAAAACAAATAATTAATACCAAAATACACTATAAACACTTGTAAGCCATTTCAATCATTAAGATTCAGCATAAATCACTAGTGTTTATTCTGATTGCGATACAAGGAATGCCAACCTTAATTTAATCCAATAAATACAATGAATTATTTTTAGGCTATTAAACGTGGATAACAAAAACGCCTAGTTTTCGAACTAGGCGTTTAAGATTAACTTACATTAAGGTACAAGTGTTCGCCGAATGCTTAGCGGCGCCAGCTAGGAATGTTTGCTTCGTACTCACCTATCTGCGTCCCGTGGGACAAGGTCAATCCAATGGCATCTAAGCCATTCAGCAATTTATGTCGCGCCGACTCGGCCAGTGTAAAATTAAATTCAGCTCCCGAAGGTGATGTCACCTTGCAAGTCGTTAAGTCCACAGTGATTTGTGCGCCTTCTTCGCTCGCCACCTCATCCATTAACTGACGCACTTCGTTCGCACTTAACTTCACCGGCAATAAACCGTTATTGATGGAGTTTCCATAAAAAATATCGGCAAAACTCGGGGCTATAATGGCGCGCAGGCCAAAATCCGCCAATGCCCATGGGGCATGCTCACGGCTAGAGCCACAGCCGAAGTTTTCCTGTGCCAGTAGAATCGACGCACCGCGATAGCGAGGCTTGTTTAGAGTGAAATCGGGATTAGGCACATCCCCGGCATCATCGAGATAACGCCAGTCGTGGAATAAGTGCACACCGAATCCATCCCGCGTCACCTTAGATAAAAATTGCTTTGGGATAATTTGATCGGTATCGATATTGGCACTGTCGATCATGACCGCAAGCCCGGTATGGCTAGTAAAAGGTTGCATTAACTTCTCCTCTTGGGATTACGGTTAGTAAGGTTTACGGATATCGACAAAATGCCCAGCGATTGCCGCCGCAGCCGCCATAGCTGGACTCACCAAATGGGTGCGACTACCACGGCCTTGGCGACCTTCGAAGTTACGGTTACTGGTCGAGGCGCAGCGATCGCCCGCTTCTAACCTGTCATCGTTCATCGCCAAGCACATAGAGCAGCCCGGTAAACGCCATTCGAATCCAGCCTCGATAAAGATTTTATCTAAACCTTCGGCCTCGGCCTGCGCCTTCACTTGACCAGAGCCCGGTACTACGATTGCCGTAACACCCGACGCCACTTTACGCCCTTTAGCCTGTTTCGCCGCGCTGCGCAAATCTTCAATCCGCGAGTTAGTGCAAGAACCAATAAAGACTTTATTAATCGCGACGTCTGTCATCGGCGTGCCTGCGGTCAAGCCGATATAATCCAGCGCTTTTTCCATGCTAGCGCGAATCGTCGGATTTGCCTCATCGTCAGGATTAGGCACAGGCGCATCGATGGCAACCACTTGTCCAGGGTTGGTGCCCCAAGTCAGCTGCGGCGCGATATCGGCCGCATCCAACACGACGGTGGCATCAAACTCAGCGCCAACATCGGTTTTCAGCGCCTTCCAAGCGGCGACGGCCTCTGCCCAATCTTCGCCCTTTGGTGCAAACTCACGACCTTCTAGATAATCGAAAGTGGTTTGATCCGGCGCAACCATGCCCGCCTTAGCGCCCATTTCAATCGCCATATTGCAAACAGTCATGCGCCCTTCCATCGACAACGCTTCAATGGCCTCACCACAAAACTCAACTACATAGCCAGTGCCGCCATCCATACCTATCTTACCGATAATCGCCAGCACGATATCTTTCGCGGTGACGCCATCGGTGACCTGACCACGGACTTCGATTTTCATGGTCTTGGCTTTTAATTGGCGCAGGGTTTGCGTCGCCAGCACATGTTCCACCTCGGAAGTGCCGATACCGAAAGCCAAGGCGCCAAAGGCACCGTGAGTCGCCGTATGGGAATCACCACACACTATGACGGTGCCGGGTAAGGTAATGCCAAGCTCAGGCCCCATCACATGCACAATCCCTTGATTAGGATGGTGAATGTCATATAAGCGCACGCCGAAGTCTTTACAGTTTTGTGCCAAGGTCTCGACCTGAGTGCGTGCCATCGGGCTTAAGGCATCGAGGCTGGCACTGCGTGTCGACGTGTTGTGATCCATGGTCGCGAAGGTTTTTTCTGGGGCGCGTAACTTACGCCCCGCCACTTTTAAGCCACTAAAAGCTTGAGGCGATGTCACTTCGTGAACTAAATGTCTGTCGACATAAATAATCGGCGCTTCGCCCTCTGGGGTGGCCACAACATGGGCATCCCATACTTTTTGATACAGGGTTTTCGGAGCGGTTGATGTTGAAGGAGTCGTCATTACACACCTGCCTTAACTGCATCGGCGATAAAGTCGCCCATTTCGACTGTCGATTTGGCCTTATGGCGTTGGTCGCTACTTAATAGCTCACCAGTTAAATAACCAGAATTCAGCGCTTTACTGACGGCACGTTCGATCGCGCTTGCCGCCTCTTCTTGCTTTAAGCTGTGGCGCAGCATCAGTGCCGCCGACAAAATTTGTGCAATCGGGTTAGCGATGCCCTTACCCGCGATATCCGGCGCGCTGCCACCCGCGGGTTCAAACAAACCAAAGCCAGTGCTATTCATGCTCGCCGAAGACAACAAGCCCATAGAGCCGGTCAACATGGCGATTTCGTCCGATAGAATGTCGCCAAACAAGTTAGAGCACAGCATAACGTCAAACTCATCGGGGCGGCGCAGCAACTGCATGGTCGCGTTGTCGATATAGATGTGTTCCAGTTCAACATCGGGGAAATCCACCGCCACTTCTTCTACCACTTGGCGCCACAATACTGAGCAAGCTAAGACGTTTGCCTTGTCGACCGAAGTGACTTTTTTACGGCGGCTGCGGGCAGCTTCAAAGGCGATGCGTGCGATACGAGCAATCTCACGGCGGCTATAACGCATGGTATCGAAGGCTTCTTCGCTCTCACCTTCACCTTGGCGCCCCTTAGGCTTACCAAAGTAGATCCCACCGGTTAACTCACGCACGCAGAGAACATCGAAACCTCTAGCAGAAATATCGCTGCGCAGCGGTGACATATGTTCTAAACCATCATGCAATTTAGCTGGGCGCAGGTTACAAAACAGTTCGAAGTGACCCCGTAGCGGCAACAGAGCACCACGCTCGGGCTGTTCATTGGGCGGCAGTTTTTCCCATTTAGGACCACCGACTGAACCGAACAGAATGGCATCGGCCGCCTCGCAGCCCTTCAGTGTTGCCTCAGGCAAAGGACAACCATGGTTGTCGATGGCGATACCGCCGACATCATATTCAGTGTATTCAATGTTAAGACCAAAACGTGCCTCAACCGCCTTTAACACCTTACGCGCCTCGGCCATCACTTCTGGCCCAATTCCATCCCCGGCTAATACTGCAATTTGATAACTCATACGCCCGCTCACTCCTTCAATGTGAAAACTTTATGCTCGATATCGCTTGGCTTATACGCCGCCCAGCTCTCTGTTTTTATGCATATTCTGTTTGTAATCTGCGACCTTATCGGCGCGGCATGTCAGGTTCATCACATGCACTAACGCACGGGCTGATGCCTCAACCACGTCGGTCGCTAACCCGACACCGTGGAAATTTTGCTCATGGTAAACCGCGGTAATGTCGACTTGGCCCAAGGCATTTTGCCCCTCACCCTTAGCGCCCAATTTGTAGCTGATGATATCGATACGACGGTCCGTCGCACGGGCAATGGCGTTATAGGCGGCATCGACGGGACCATTACCAGTCGCGGCTTCGGTCTTAATCTCACCGCCAACATCGATACGCACTGTTGCCGTAGCTACGCCTTCGGTGGAGTCGGACTGCACCACTAACTGCTGTAATTGATAGAAGTTATCTTCCGCCGCTTGCGCTTCCATAAAGGCTAAGGCTTCTAAGTCGTAATCGAAGACTTGGCCCTTTTTATCCGCCAAATGTAAAAACTGTTCGTAGAGGGCGTCCAGATTGTAATCCTGCTCGCTGTAGCCCATTTCCTCCATGCGATGCTTAATCACATGGCGGCCGGAGCGCGAAGTCATATTCAGGTTGTTTCGGTTTAGGCCGATACTCTCTGGCGTCATGATTTCATAGGTATTTTGCGCCTTTAACATGCCATCTTGGTGAATACCCGAAGAGTGGGTAAAGGCATTGGCCCCCACAATCGCCTTATTCGACTGAATCGGCATATTGCATAACTGGCTGACTAGATTCGACGTGCGGTGGATCTCCTTGGCATTGATCCCAGTTTCAACTCCCAGCAGATTCTTACGCGTCGCTAAGATCATGGCGATTTCTTCTAGGGAGCAGTTACCCGCACGCTCACCAATACCGTTCATGGTACATTCGATTTGGCGAGCGCCATGCTGCACGGCGGTAATCGAATTGGCTACCGACATGCCTAAGTCATCGTGGCAGTGAACCGAAATAATGGCTTGGTCGATATTCGGTACGCGATTAAACAGGGTTTGAATAATGCCCCCAAACTCGCTTGGCACTGTGTAGCCCACAGTATCTGGGATATTGATGGTGCGAGCCCCCGCGTGAATCGCCGCTTCCACCATACGGCACAGGTTATCGATTGGCGTGCGTCCCGCATCTTCGCAGGAAAACTCCACATCATCGGTAAACCTACGGGCATATTTCACCGCGCCCACCGCCATCTCCAACACTTGCTCGAATGAGCGCTTTAACTTGCTCTCCACATGGATAGTGGATGTGGAGATAAAGGTATGAATACGGAACTGTTCGGCAACGGATAATGCCTGAGCTGCGGCATCGATATCCTTTTCCAAGGCGCGGGATAAGGCGCACACTCGGCTATTTTTGATCGTACGGGCAATGGTCTGCACCGACTCAAAATCACCGGGTGACGACACTGGGAACCCCACTTCCATCACATCCACACCGAGACGTTCTAACGCCATGGCGATCTGTAACTTTTCTTTGACCGACAGGCTTGCCGCTAACGCCTGCTCGCCATCACGTAAGGTGGTATCAAATATAATTACTCTGTTAGACATCTCGTTTCTCCATGGAACGTCACCGTTCATTATTTAACTTTTGCCGTATTCAGATACAAAAAACCCCGCAACATTGGTGCGGGGTTTGTGAATGCTTTGCCTATCTATCGAGCGAGCAACACTAAGACCTCCGCGTTTGTGGCGCGAGAGAGAGAAGGAGGAGGTCGAGTTTGCTGCTAATTCTATTCATTTAAATTAAATATTTATTCTATTGGCTCAAAATAAGGACGGTTAATATTTAACTCGCTTGCCTAAGTGTGTCAACCCCAATTTTTTTCATGTTCTGCGAGTTATTTGCTGCAAAATAGCAAAACAGGGGGATTAACCGTCACAGTGAACCCGATTAATCCCTTGTTGATAGAGAAAAATCTACAAAATGCGACAACTCAAAATTTAAACAAAAAAATCATTTTTTATGCAAAAAAACCTTGATACACGTTATAATCCTCGCCCGCGGTTACGGATAGTTGAATCAATTTAGGGTATGGAGCAAAAAATGGATTTTCGTGTCTTAGCGCTAAGCCTGTTGTTATGGCTTTGCCCTTTATGGGTCAGTGCTAACGACCAATTAGATTTAGATGCGCTCACTGAGCAAGTTTACCAGTATCCCACTAAGGCATTTGCGCAAATTACCGCTTTAGAAAAACTGCAAGAAACTGATAAATATAACGATATTAATAGACTCCGCCTTAGCATGCTCAAATGCCAAAGTTTGTTGCAACTAGGGGAAAATGAAGCCGCAATCAACCTTGCCCAGCTCGGCGAGGCCAGCGCTAAACAGCTAAAACTCGATCAGGCACGTCCCTATTTTCTGAATTGTCAAGCAGATGCCAATCTGAACTACGACAACATTCAAGAAGCCTTACCCCTACTCGACTCAGCTATTACCCTGGCTAGACGTTATCAGCAACCCCAAGCACTCATAGATGCACTCAGGCTCAGGGGCCAACTCGATACCAATACGGATAACTTTTCCTCCGCCATCGAAGATCTACGTATCGCTATCGATATCTATCCCGATATCAATTCGCAAACCCAAAATTGGGTGTGGCCGCCACAGGCCTATATCTATGCTGCTATGGGGAACTTGCTCCATGCTACCAACGATTTTCCACAAGCCATGTATTACACTAGGCTGGCATTAAAAAGCGAAGATGCTAAAGGAAAAGTACGGCACGTACTGCTGCGCAACGCCGCTCGTATCGCACTGGATAATGGCGAACGCGATTACAGCGACCAATTAGAAAAACAAGCCAAAACTCTGCTGCCAGAAATAGGTTCGCCACTCGAGCTCGCCTATAGTTACGCCATTTTGGCATCGATCGCCCTCGATAAAGGGAAAATCGACACGGCCGAAGAATATATCTCGATTGCGATGAATACCTTTAAGCAACAAAACCAGCGGGTCGCTATGATGCGCTCGACCCGTTTGTTAGCTCAGGTTCGCTTTGCTCAGCACAGAGATGACGCCGCACTGACACTGATGGATTCCGCTATCGAACAAGCTGAAGTACTAAGACAATACTCTGATCTTAAATGGTTTTATGGCATTTTAAGTGATTATTATCAAACTCACGGCAACTACAAACTCGCCTATGAGTTTGTCCAAAAGCGTTTCGATGCCGCAGAGCAGGCCAACGAGTCGATGAATAACACTCGGATTTTGCAGTTCAAAGCTAGGTTAAATCAGCAAGGTTTACAGCAACTCAACGACGATGAACAACAACACCATAATGTCTCATTGTTGAGTGAACTCAATGTCGACTGGGCCTACAGCACACTATTTTTAGTCGCAATGGGGCTTCTCGGGGGCGCGATCTGGTATTTCATCGATAAACAAAATAACCGCGCGCCAACATCCGATACGACCTCCCCTGATCTTCCTCCGCTGGAGCAACTTGAGCTGACACTGCACAGTGCTAAACAAGGGGCTTATCCGCTGTCATTATTGCTGTTTAATGCCAGCCAAATACGCCAAGTCGACCTGCCCCCCTTACTAGAGAAGCTGCAAGACAAGCTACGTGAACAGGACACACTGCTGCGTTATTCGATAGATGACATCGTTATTGTGCTGCCCTATACCTCAGCAGTCGGCGCACAGAAAGTCGTTAGCCAGATAACGCCGACCATCCAAATGTGGCAGGGTACGCACAAGGTGAACATTGGGATTGCGGTGATGCAGCAGTTTGATACTTTGGATTCTCTGGTGAAACGCGCGAGCATTAACCAGTTAGGCAAACTCAAGGTTAGCGATCCGCAAAGCGATTATTCCCCGGCTAAATAAGCGGCTATCTCATCAAGGAAATCGTCGCCAAATCGGCTGAGTTTGCGCTCACCGACCCCGTTAACGGCCAGCATCTCACCGGGGCTGGTAGGCATCATGGCCGCCATTTCCGCTAAGGTCGCATCGTTAAACACCAAATATGGCGGCACATCCTGCTCCTCGGCAATGGTGCGACGTAGGGCTTTTAGCCTCGCAAACAGTTTGCGGTCGTAATTCAGCGGCGCCCGCGATTGAGTGACTTTGCGCTTAATGTTCGTCAGTTGAATGCGCGGCTCTGCCAACATTAGCGCCACCTCGCCCTTAAGGATAGGTCTGGCCGAAGGATTTAAAGTGATGGATGAGCCCCGAGTAATATCTTGGCTCGCCAGCCCCAAATGGATGAGCTGACGAATAACACTCAACCAATATTCATGGCTTTTGTCTTTGCCTATGCCCCAAGTGCTGAGTTTATCGTGCCCTCGGTCGACAATCGCGGCGCCCTTGGAGCCACGCAACACTTCAATCAAGTGATTGATACCAAAGCGCTGCCCGAGCCGATAGATACAAGAAAGCACCTTCTGCGCATCCTCGGTGCCGTTATAACGTTTAGGCGGGTCGAGACAAATATCGCAGTTGCCGCAGGGCTCTAACGCGCTTTCATCGAAGTAATGCAGCAACACTTGGCGGCGACAGGTTTGCGCCTCAGCAAATGCAGCCATGGTATTGAGTTTATGGAAATCCACCTGCTGCTGCGGCCCTGGCTCCGATTGCTCGATAAGATGGCGCACCCGACCAATATCGGCGGGATCAAACAGCATAAAGGCTTCTGCCTCGAGTCCATCGCGACCCGCTCGGCCAGTTTCTTGATAATAGGCTTCGATGCTCTTCGGGATATCGTAATGCACAACAAAGCGCACGTTGGATTTGTTAATCCCCATGCCAAAGGCCACGGTGGCAACGACAATATCAATTTGATCTTTAAGGAAGCTATCCTGCACTTCACCGCGCTCTTGTGGCGTCATGCCCGCATGGTATGCCTTAGCATGAAACCCTTGCAGGGTGAGTCTTTCTGCCACCTCATCCACACGGCGTCGACTGCTGCAGTAGACAATGCCACTACTGCCATTTTGTTGCAGTAAAAACTGTCGTAATTGATTGGCGGCATTGAGTTTTTCGGCAACCGTATAGCGAATATTGGGCCGATCGAAACTCGATAATAATTTAAAAGGATTAATCCCTAGGCGCTCGCAAATATTTTGCCGCGTCGCCTGATCCGCTGTGGCGGTGAGCGCCATCATAGGTACATGGGGAAATAACTGCTTTAACTGGCCAAGGGCGGCATATTCGGGACGAAAATCGTGTCCCCATTGACTGATGCAGTGCGCCTCGTCAATGGCAAACATGGATAGCGGCAGAGAGCGCATACGCTCGATAAAATCGGCCGTCAGCAACCGCTCAGGAGACACATACAACAGTTTTAGCTCGCCTCTATGCAACTGCCTAAGCACCTCTACACTCTGCTCCCGCGGCTGCGAGGAGTTTAAATAGGCGGCATTGACCCCCGTCTGCAACAGGCTGTCGACCTGATCTTTCATCAATGAAATCAGTGGTGATACCACGATAGTGATGCCTGGCATCAGCAGTGCAGGCAACTGGTAACACAGACTCTTACCGCCGCCAGTGGGCATGATCACAAGGCAGTCCTCACCACTGCATACACGTTCGATAACCTCGCGCTGACCGTCCCTAAAGTCACGGTAACCAAACACCTGCGCTAGGCGTTGCGACAGCGGATCATCATGTATGTCGAGTAACTGAGTTTCCATGGATCTTCTAGCTAAAAAGTAAGGGCGCCTATTCTAAAGGACAGAAACGCTCCTGTCTTGCGCCATCTTGTCCAAACTGATCCTGCGCTAACAACTAATGGGTTAGACTTAGCCTGTTCCCACGACTCATCATAACGCCTAAGACAATTTACTCGCACAGCGGCTTAAGTTGCATTAGGCATAGGCTTGGCTGTAGATTAATTGCTCTAAGTCGAATGCCATTACGCATGCTTCGACCCTATTCTAAGAAGCCCTACAGCCTACAAGGACGAACAGCATGACAAACCCAATTCAAGCCGAAGTACTCAAACGTGTTGCCGAAGTATTTGACCAGCATGTGCCATTTCATAATTTATTGGGTCTGGACATCAAGCGCTACGACATAGATGGCGTCGAAGTGGTGATCAATATGAAGCCAGAGCTCATTGGCAATATTCACCAACAAATTCTCCACGGCGGTGTCACGGCTACAGTGCTCGACGTGGTAGGCGGACTCACCGCCTTTGCAGGACTGGTTGCGAGTCGTGATGATTGGACGGTTGAAGAGTTACAGCAACGGCTACAAACCTTAGGCACAATCGATATGCGCGTCGATTACCTGCGCCCCGGGCGTGGACAGGTTTTCACTGGCACGGGCAGCGTGATCCGTGCGGGCAATCGCGTCTCAGTGTGTCGCATGGAGCTTCACAACGAGCAAGGAACTCATATCGCCTTCGGCACAGGCACTTATATGGTTGGCTAGTCCGTTGTCACACCTCGTTTTTTAGAAATTTTTTACCGCATTAACCATCGATAAACTAAAGGGAAACGCCTTGATTATTCAGGTGTTTCCCCTCTTCTTTTTGTTGAGCACTGGTCATTAGAGACATCCTGTAACGAAAAAGGCGACCGCACACACCTTGAGTCAATTCCCATAGCCTCCTACAATCGCCGTCCTGTTGTCCTTCGAAGATGTCTCATGCCTGATACCGAATACCGCAAAGGGATCCTACTTGCCGTCAGTGCTTACTGTATGTGGGGATTTGCACCCTTATATTTCAAACTACTCCACCATGTTTCAGCGACCGAAATTTTACTGCATCGGGTGATCTGGTCATTTGTGTTTATGGTGATCATCATGCTGTTTATCGGTGGCTTTGGAAAACTGCGTCAGCTGTTTAAACAGCCCAAACAGCTACTCGTACTCACCATCACCTCCCTATTAATTGCGGCCAACTGGTTGATTTTTATCTGGGCTGTGAATAACGATCATATGCTCGATGCCAGCTTGGGTTACTTTATTAACCCCCTACTGAATGTGCTGCTCGGCATGCTGTTTTTAGGTGAAAGATTACGTAAGTTGCAATGGTTTGCCGTCGCGCTGGCGAGTGCTGGCGTGCTGCTCCAATTAGTCTCATTCGGCTCAATCCCTATTGTCTCCCTCGCCTTAGCAGGCACCTTCGGGGTATATGCTCTGCTGCGTAAAAAGGTCAATGTGGATGCTAAATCGGGTCTGCTAGTCGAAACCGCCATCCTGCTACCGGTCGCATTGGTTTATCTAGTCGCGACCTTAGATAGCGCCACGGCGAATATGCTAACCAACGATTGGCACCTTAATTTATTGTTGATGGCAGCCGGGATTGTTACCACGATTCCACTATTGTGTTTTGCCGGTGCAGCGGTACGCATTCCATTGTCTATGCTCGGCTTTTTCCAATATATCGGCCCGAGTATTATGTTTATCCTCGCGGTAACCTTATTCAATGAACCCTTCGATGCCGAGAAGAGCATCACCTTCGGCTTTATCTGGAGCGCCCTGCTGGTGTTCACCTTCGATATGGCCTATAAACGCAAAACGGCGTGATGACATCACGCCGCTACCGACAGTTGCAAAAATACTGGTTAAGTGAGCATCTACTTAACCAGCTATTTTTGTAGCTGGCTAATAAACTGCTCGCCCTCGGGCACAGACAAGAGCAGATTGTAGCCTCGCGTCGTTGGCACTAGCACTAGCTCGGATTTATCCGTCACGGCCACAAATGCCTTGCCCTTTCCCTTCAGATTAAACCAGCCGAGTTGAAACCCAGGCATACCTATACCATTGGTTTTAAAGCTGGGCGCTAAATCAGCCTCCTGCTTCAAGTCGATAAGACGCGCCTGCTCGACCAACAGTTCGGAACGTAGTAATTGCACTTTATAGAAGGGAATATCGAGTGTTAGCTCGGTGTCGGTTAGCGCAATTTCAGCATTATGGGATTGATAAAACACCCAAGAAAATCCGCCAATCATCACTAACAAGATGCCTAAGCTCGCCGATTTAGCCACTTTCGGCATAGGTTTAACCCACAACATCCACAATACACCAGCTAAACCTAACAACAAGATAATAAAGCTTAAAATTGAAGTTTGAGTCAGAGGCGCGAGGGAGAAAAACTGAGTCACCATGGTGGGCAGTCCTTAAGGGAGAAAAGCTTAATCTGCCAATAAAGACATATTATGTCAACAAAAATGCCAGCGCTAGGCTGGCATCTTATCAAGCGTGCAAAGCTTAAAGATCGAGGGCGAGAATTTTAGAGCGGCGCTGATAGTTATACAGCTGCTTTTTCTTCTGTGGTAAGGCTTCCACATCTTCGATCACAAAGCCATGTTCTAAAAACCAGTGAATGCTGCGGGTAGTTAGGGCAAACAAACGGGAATACCCCCGATGACGCGCCTGACCTATGATATTTTTCAGCAGCAGACTACCCCTATCCGCATCGCGATAATCTGGATGCACCACCAAACAGGCAAACTCACCCGCATTGTCTTCCTCAAACGGATACAAGGCAGCGCAGCCAATGACTAAGCCGTCTCGCTCAATCAACATAAACTGCTCGATCTCAATCTCAAGCTGCTCACGACTCCGGCGCACTAAAATGCCTTGTTCTTCCAGAGGACGAATTAAATTCAATATGCCGCCAATATCGCTAATCGATGCCCGGCGCAGACGCTCAGCGCTTTCTGTCACGATTTGCGTACCTATGCCTTCACGGGAGAACAACTCCTGCAGCAGGGCACCGTCATCGAGGTAACTGACCAAATGACAACGGGGCACACCATTGCGGCACGCATCAATACTCGCCTTGAGGAAGGCCATAGTACCAATACAAGCCGAACCTTGCTCTGCGAGCTTAGTCAGAATGTTTTGCGCATCATTTGGCATTAATTCGGCAATCACATCGCCATTGCGATCAAGGATGCCGTTTTGCGAACTAAAGCCGATCATCTTGTCGGCCTTAAGCTTGATCGCAACCTGAGTGGCAATCTCTTCGGCGGTAAGGTTAAAGCTTTCGCCAGTAACGGATGCAGCAATCGGCCCCATCAACACGATACAGTGGTTATCGAGCTGACGCTTAAGCCCTTGAGTATCGATACGGCGCACTTTGCCGCTTAGGCAAAAATCGATGCCATTATCGACCCCCAGAGGCTGGGCGATCACAAAGTTACCGCTGACTAAGTTAATTTGCGCGCCTTGCATCGGCGTATTGCTTAGACTCATCGATAAACGTGCAGTGATATCAAACTGCAATGCACCCGCGACCTGCTTAATCACTTTGAGTGAGTCTTCATCGGTGATACGTACACCTTCGTGGTAGGCGGGTTCAATCCCATTGGCCGCTAATGCCGCATCGATTTGCGGCCTCGCGCCATACACTAACACCACTTTAATGCCTAAACTGTGCAACAGGGCCACGTCATTTAAAATGCCGCGAAATTGATTTTGTGCTAAAGCCTCGCCACCCAACATCACCACAAAGGTTTTCCCTCTATGGGCATTGACGTAAGGGGCAGAATGACGAAATCCATCAACCAGTTCAGTGGTACGCACGCGTTGTTTACACCTCATATTTGAGCTGGCAAAGCCGATATGGCACACCAGGAATGAATGACTAAATCACGCGTATAGT
Organism: Shewanella sp. BC20; assembly: GCF_003129585.1. NCBI lineage: Bacteria > Pseudomonadati > Pseudomonadota > Gammaproteobacteria > Alteromonadales > Shewanellaceae > Shewanella > Shewanella sp. BC20. The sequence continues at coordinate 41,064 of NZ_NHRI01000026.1, forward strand.
ATTGCATTTTAATTCACCAATAAAGAATTTATTCTCATTAAAATGCAGTTTTAATACAATAAAGTGCTTATATTTTCAAAAAATTGCATTTTTGATAAATAATCACATTTTTTTAACTAAATACGATTTCGCAGCACTGCCGAGTATGGGACAGATTTATCTCAACTTGATGACGAGAAGCCGAAAAAAGACCAAAAAAAAGCCCCTTAGATAAGGGGCTTTTCTCGAAACACTAAACAAGGATTACTTGATTTTTGCTTCTTTGTAGATAACGTGCTGACGAATAACTGGATCAAATTTTTTGATTTCCATTTTTTCTGGCATGTTACGCTTGTTTTTTTCAGTTGTGTAGAAGTGACCAGTTTTAGCTGTAGAAACTAATTTGATCTTCTCACGATTACCTTTAGCTTTAGCCATGATCTATTACACCTTCTCGCCACGGGCACGAAGTTCAGCAACAACAACTTCAATACCTTTCTTATCGATCAGACGGATACCTTTAGTAGATACACGTAACTGTACGAAACGTTTTTCTTCTTCTAACCAGAAACGGTGGTTTTGCAGGTTAGGTAAAAAACGACGACGGGTCGCGTTTTTTGCGTGCGAACGGTTGTTACCAACCATCGGCTTCTTGCCAGTAACTTGGCATACTCTTGACATGTCAGTCTTCTCCAAAAAACAATTTTAACGCTCGAGCATTAATGTGCCTCGTATGGCCGTCGCCCGAGGCACAAAGAGGGCGCATTTTATACACGATCATAGAGGTAAGATCAAGCGTTAGATTAATTAATCCAGCCTCGTTCCGCGAAGGAAACTATCTCTCGATCACCAACAACCATATGGTCCAGTAAGGATACGTCTATGGTTGCTAACGCATTTTTTAATCGCTCAGTTATTCGTCTGTCAGCCTGACTGGGCTCGGCAATACCAGACGGATGATTGTGACACACTATGACGGCAGCAGCCTTTTTCTCCAGCACTAGGCTCACCACTTCACGTGGATACACCGAAGCTGAATCTATTGTTCCGCGGAATAATTCGACGAATTGAATCACTCTATGCTGGCTATCCAGCAGCAAAATTGCGAACACTTCATAGGAGCGGTCAGCTAATTGTCTCATTAAATAATCCCGAGTTAAATCGGGATTTGTCAAAACCTGACCTCTCTGCAGGTTTTCTTGTGCCACACGCCTCGCTAATTCAGCCGCGGCTTGAAGCTGGGCGTATTTTACAGGTCCCACGCCCGGAAGTCGACACACCTGATGCTTTGGTGCGCAAAGTAAGCTTCTTAATCCACCAAATTCATGGATCAATGAGCGTGCAAGGTCGACCGCATTCAATCCACTCAACCCATTTCGCAGTAAAACGGCCAGTAATTCTGCATCCGAGAGATGGGCGGCGCCTTTTACTAATAATTTATCCCGCGGGCCTTCGCCCTCGGGCCAATCCTTAATCGCCATACGACCTCCCTGTCAGCGCGAATTTTTACTTTAAACAAGTATGGACGAGATTTTTTGAACTGGGACAGTCACGCCAATTAGTCGCTTTGTGGTATGGTTGGCAACATTATTTCAATCTCGGATAATGTCTGTGAGCCTGATAACGAAAAACGTCCTACTGGGTATTGGTGGCGGCATTGCGGCCTACAAAAGTGCGGATTTAGTGCGCCGCTTAAAAGAACGCGGCTTTGATGTGCGAGTGGTGATGAGCCAGAGCGCCATGGAATTTATTACCCCACTCACTCTGCAAGCCTTATCAGGCCATCCCGTGGCATCAAGCTTACTCGATCCCGCTGCCGAAGCGGCAATGGGTCATATCGAGCTGGCGCGCTGGGCGGATTTAGTAATTATCGCCCCTGCCACCGCGAATTTGCTGGCACGTATCAATGCGGGCATGGCGGATGAGCTTATCACCACCACTTGCCTTGCGACCGAAGCGCCGATAGCCCTGTGCCCCGCGATGAATCAGCAGATGTATCGCAATGCGGCCACTCAAGCCAATTTAGCGAGTTTACAAGGCCGCGGTTATACCCTGTGGGGCCCCGCCAGCGGCAGCCAAGCCTGCGGCGAAGTAGGCCCTGGCCGAATGCTCGAACCGCTTGAGATTGCCGAGCTGGCAACAGACTTTTTTGCAACAAAAGATGTCTCCTCACAGCCCCTAGCAGGCCAGTCGGTGCTCATTACCGCAGGGCCAACCCGCGAAGCAATTGATCCAGTGCGTTATATCTCTAATCACAGCTCAGGCAAGATGGGATTCGCCTTAGCGAAAGCCGCCGCCGAGATGGGCGCCGCTGTGACCTTGGTCGCAGGACCCGTAAATTTAGCCACGCCTGAAGGGGTGACGCGAATCAATGTTGAATCGGCGCAAAACATGCTAGATGCTGTGATGGATAATGTTGATAAAAAAGATATTTTTATCGGCTGCGCGGCGGTTGCCGACTATCGTGTCAGCGATATTGCGGACTGTAAGATCAAAAAGTCCGCCGAAGAAATGCAACTTGCGCTGGTGAGGAATCCTGATATCTTAGCGACGGTCGCAAGCTTGGCAACCCGTCCTTTTGTGGTGGGATTTGCCGCCGAAACCCATGATGTAGAAGCCTACGCCCGCGATAAACTCAAACGCAAAAATTTGAATATGATCGCCGCAAACGATGTATCCGTTGCTGGTCTTGGCTTTAATGCCGATGCCAATGCCCTGCGTGTATTCTGGCCGCAGGGTAGTCAAGATTTGCCTGCCACCGATAAGCTCACGTTGGCTCGGCAATTACTTTCGTTGATAGTGAAAGAAAAAACAAAATAAATGAAAACACCGATTGAATTAAAGATCCTCGATTCCCGTATTGGCTCTGAATTTCCCCTACCCGCCTACGCCACACTAGGCAGCGCGGGAATGGATCTTCGTGCCATGATAGATACCACAATGACGATAGCCCCGGGTGAGACTCAGTTAATCCCGACTGGCATCGCCATCCACGTGGCAGACCCAGGCCTTGCCGCCGTGATCCTGCCCCGTTCAGGCCTTGGCCATAAACACGGTATCGTACTCGGAAATCTGGTTGGGCTTATCGATTCAGATTATCAAGGTCCCTTGATGGTCTCTTGCTGGAACCGCAGCGATACCCCATTTACTTTAGAAATTGGTGATCGTCTCGCACAACTCGTGTTTGTTCCTGTGGTACAAGCACAATTCAAACTCGTTGATGAGTTCGACAGCTCAGATCGTGGTGAAGGTGGATTTGGCCATTCTGGCACTAAATAACCGCATCGATATTGAGCAAGGATACTGCAATGGCTGTAAGCCCAAAAATTAATCGTCGTGAACACATACTGCAATGCCTAGCGCAAATGCTAGAAACCAGCCCAGGACAGCGTATTACCACCGCTAAACTCGCCTCTGAGGTCGGAGTATCGGAAGCGGCACTCTATCGCCACTTTCCGAGTAAGGCGCGGATGTTTGAAGGGTTAATTGAGTTTATTGAAGAGTCATTACTCTCCCGCATCAACATCATCATGGACGATGAAAAAGACACCATGAGACGTTGCCAATTAGTGTTACAGCTGCTGTTGATTTTCGCCGAGCGCAACCCAGGGATCTCTCGGGTACTCAATGGCGATGCACTCTTAGGTGAAAACGAACGTCTACGCAGTCGTATCAGCACCCTATTTGCCAAAATTGAAACCCAACTCAAGCAAATCCTGCGGGAAAAAACCCTGCGTGAAGGTAAAGGCTTTAATTTAGATGAGGCTATTTTAGCTAATTTGCTGTTAGCCTTCGCCGAAGGGCGAATTGCCCAATTTGTGCGCAGTGAGTTTAAACTCAAACCGACACAGCACTTCGATGAACAGTGGCGCTTTATTCAGCATCAGCTGTTACAAAGCTAATGATTTTTCAATACAAAGGACGGTAATCACCGTCCTTTCTTTTATCCCCTACTCCTTGTATCGGTATTTCTTTTGTTTTAATCTCGAGTAAACATTTACAAAACAAAAACCACAATAATATTACAAGGATGTCAGATGAAATCTTTGCCATTTGCTGCATTGGCCGTAATTTGCTTGCCTATTATGCCTTTCAGCACATTAGCGGCCGAAACCTCGGCGACAAATGCCCTGTCACAATCCCAATTATTCAGTCGCGCTAACGAGTACTCTAACGTCAAAATCTCGCCTACCGGCAAATACTTAAGTGCAATCACCAGTGTCGAAGGCAAGAATGTCCTCTTAGTACTCGATGCACAAACCAAAAAACTGCTTAACGCAATTCGCTTCCCGAGCAACGCGCAGGTAGGCACCTATGAATGGGCTAATAGCGAACGTATTGTACTGGCAAAAGAATATCTTAAGGGCTGGACCGATGTACCCCAATACTACGGCGAATTAATGGCGGTCAACGCCGATGGTTCCCGCAAGGCGTACCTATTCGGCTATAACAGCGGCGAGCAACAAACCGGCTCGAATATCAAGAAAAACACCCCAATGCGCGCCACCGCCTTTATTCTCGATCCTCTGCCTGATGACGAGCGTTATATGCTGGTCAATGCGATTCCTTGGAATAATGAATCGAACTTAAACTTTGAACTGCTGCAGGATGTCTACCGCGTAGATCTATTTAACGGCACACGTAAGCGGATTACAGGCTCTCCCATTGGCCAAGCACGCTTTATGACAGACCATGAGGGTGAAGTCCGCTTTGTGGCTGGGGAAGATGGCAAAAACATTACTAAAGTCTTTTACCGCAAAGATGGCGAATGGGTAAACACCGACAAACTCAACCTTGGCTTAAGTGATTTTACGCCTATCTCCTTCGCCGATAATAAAAATAGCATTTATGCCGCAGGCCGCGTGGGTAATGAAACCTTAGGTGTTTATCGCATCAATCTCGAAACAGGCGATAAAGCGGAAATTATTCAAGATGAAGTGGTCGATCCGAGCAACTTCTGGATCAATGGCACTAACAAACAGCTCTATGCCGTTGAGTTTGAAAATGGCTATCCAAGCTATGCCTTTGTCGATAACAATGATAACCATGCCAAACTGCTTAAGGATTTACTCGCGGCCCTGCCGGGGCATCAAGTGCAAATCGTCAGCGAAACCCGTAATGGCGAACAATTGGTGGTGATTGCATTTAACGATCGCAATCCCGGTGATTACTATTTGTTTGATACGAAAAAGCTCAAGCTAGAGTATCTAGCCGCCGCCCGTAAATGGCTCGACCCAGAAAAAATGGCTGAGGTTAAACCTATTAGTTTCACCAACCGCGATGGCCAGAAAATCCATGGCTACTTAACCTTACCCAATGGAAAAGAAGCCAAAAATTTACCTCTGGTCGTCAATCCCCATGGTGGCCCCCATGGCATTCGTGACTGGTGGGGGTTTGACCCACAAAACCAACTACTTGCTCAAAATGGTATGGCGGTGTTGCAGGTTAACTTCCGTGGCTCAGGTGGTTATGGCGAGCGCTTCGAGCAAGCTGGCTATCAAAAATGGGGCTCGGATATTCAGCACGATATTATCGATGCCACTCAATATGTGATTAACCAAGGCCTTGCCGATAAGGAACGGGTGTGTATCGCAGGCGGTAGCTTTGGCGGCTATAGCGCCTTGCAAAGTGCGGTATTAGCACCCGATATGTTTAAATGCGCGGTTGGGTTTGCCGGTGTGTATGATCTGGAATTGATGTTTGATGAAGGTGACGTCGCCAGAACACGTTCAGGCACAAGCTATCTTAAGGACGTACTTGGCCAAGATAAAGCCATCCTAAAAGCCATGTCTCCCTCTGAGAACGTTGCCAAATTAAAAGCGAACCTCTTACTGGTGCACGGTGGTGACGATGAGCGAGCGCCGATTGAGCAGCTTGAATCACTCGAAAAAGCCCTCAAGGCCCATAATTATCCCTATCAAAAACTGGTGATGGATAACGAAGGCCATGGTTTTTATGATGATAGCCATAGAGCCAAGTATTACGATCAGATGCTGAGCTTCTTAAAAACCAACCTGAAACTTTAGTACTCACTAAAATAACTAGGGCGTGTTGACGTTTCGAGATTAAATTTTGTTCGTTCTGGCAATCACGTGCTCGCGAAACGAGGAATGATGTGTAGTTATTCTACTCAAATGACGAGTGACAAAGAGCAAGGGCTTGCCAGACGAACCCTTCGGGCAGCATTTGGCTGGCTTTTCTGCCGCGTTATCGTCCGTTTATGTAGAATAACTACACTGCACGGACTTTGCCTTGCATACAAGCCAGCCACATTGCTGCAAAAATAACCCTGAAACGTCGACACGCCCTATTCTCTTCATCAAGATAATGATGTTTTAGCGCCTCAAGGAGCCGATAATCGATAAGGACTATCGGCTTTTTCATCTTCAGCGTGAGCGTTTTTTGGTATGAATTATCCGCAATTCGCGCTATTCTCCCCCACCTTGTTCTTACCCAGATAAGAACCAGTCGATTTGTACCTGAGTTCACCCATTGTACAAACTCAGTTTAGGGTGCTAGGTTTTCAGTGATAGCCGCTACTGCAGTAGTGGAGGATAAGATGGCATTAAGTGAAGCAGCAGTAAAAGTACAAGCCGCCCTACAAGAACGCGGACTTGAAACCCCCATGCTCCCCAATGTGTTTACGCCTGAAGAGCGTAAGGACAAGATTGAATTCCATATGAAGGAAATCCTGACGCTAATGTCACTGGATCTTTCCGATGACAGTCTTGCCGATACTCCACGCCGCATCGCCAAAATGTATGTCGACGAGATTTTCTCTGGCTTAGATTATGAGAACTTCCCGAAGATCACTGTCATTGATAACAAAATGGGCTTCGATGAGATGGTGCGCGTGCAGGACATCAGCCTGACCAGTACCTGTGAGCATCACTTAGTCACTATCGATGGCACAGCGACAATCGCTTATATCCCACGTAAAAAAATTATCGGTTTATCAAAGATTAACCGCATAGTACGTTTCTTCTCCCAGCGTCCACAGGTGCAAGAGCGTTTAACTCAGCAAGTGTTAGTTGCCTTGCAAACGCTGCTCGAAACCAAAGACGTGGCCGTAAAAATGGATGCGGTGCATTACTGCGTCAAATCCCGCGGCGTGATGGACTCCACCAGCTCCACCACGACCACCGCCCTAGGGGGCATTTTTAAATCTAACCCCGCCACCCGTGCCGAGTTTTTAAATCAATCCAAATAAGCTGTTAGATTTAATCATTGCATAAAAAAACGCTGCCATTCTTGATGAATCGCAGCGTTTTTGTTTTAGCGGTTTATAACCCGCTTAAGCCTTATTAGGCCTCGATGCCATACTGCTCACGGTACTGGCTTACCGCTGCCAGTTGCGCTTCCATACCTGGTTTTTCTGATAGATAGCTGATCAGATCCGCAAGTTTGATGATCGCCACAATACCGCAGCCAAAATCACGCTCAACCTCTTGGATGGCCGATAGTTCGCCCTTGCCCTTCTCTTGTCTATCCAGCGCGATTAATACGCCTGCTAGCTGCGCCTGATGGGCCTCGATGATTTCCATCGACTCACGAATCGCCGTACCTGCGGTGATCACATCGTCCACCAGCATCACACGACCTTTAAGCTCGCTACCGACTAAGCTGCCGCCTTCACCGTGATCTTTTTTCTCTTTACGGTTAAAGCAGTAGGGAATATCGATATCGTGGTGTTCGCACAAGGCCACCGCAGTTGTGGTCGCAATCGGAATACCTTTGTAGGCAGGGCCAAACAACAGATCGTACTCTATGCCTGAATCCACTAACGCCGCCGCATAAAAACGTCCTAAACGCGCAAGGTCTCGTCCAGTATTGAATAAACCCGCATTAAAGAAATAAGGACTGATACGGCCCGATTTAAGGGTAAACTCACCGAATCGCAGTACCTGACGCTCTAGGGCAAATTCAATAAACTCACGTTGATAGGCTTTCACAATCTCTCCTTACGACTTTAACGTTCTATTTTTATTGGGTTATAGCAATATTGATTTAATAAAAAGCCCCATAACGGGGCTTCTTATCAACAACAATTAATTCAATGCGGCTTTCTGCACATCGACGATTTCACGAATACTGTTTTTGGCTAAGCCAAGCAGCTCGATCAATTCTTCATGGCTAAACGGCTCACCTTCGGCCGTGCCTTGAATTTCAATAATCTTACCGGTTTCCGTCATGACTACGTTCATATCGGTTTCGGCCGCGCTGTCTTCCACATATTCGAGATCGCTAATAGCTTCACCGTTGTAGATACCTACGCTGACCGCAGCAATCAAAAACTTCAGCGGGTTAGACTTGATGATGCCCTTACCACGGGCCCAGTTCAGTGCATCCACAAGAGCCACACAAGCACCAGTGATAGATGCGGTGCGAGTACCGCCATCGGCTTGGATCACATCGCAATCGATAACGATAGTGTTTTCACCAAGGGCTTTCATATCGACGCAAGCACGCAGTGCACGACCAATCAGACGCTGGATCTCTTGAGTACGACCAGATTGCTTGCCGCGAGCCGCTTCACGGTCCATACGGCTGTGGGTTGAACGTGGCAACATACCGTATTCCGCCGTCACCCAGCCTTGTCCCTGACCTTTAAGGAAACGCGGCACACCCTCAGTAAAACTGGCGGTACAAAGTACTTTGGTTTCACCAAACTCCACCAACACAGAACCTTCGGCGTGGGCCGTAAACTGGCGAGTGATAGTGATGGGACGTGTTTGTGCTGGCGTTCTGTTACTTGGACGCATGCGAGATTCCTGTATTCTGAGTCATTGACCGATTTTGGCTGCATATTATAGGGATTTGTGCCTGAGGATGCCATGCCTAGGGCAATTCTCTGGCAAACTCCGCCATTTACAACTCAAGCTTCCCCTTCGCAGTATACTGTATGCCTTTAATCCTAAAGCCATTGACTCTATAATCGCCTATCAATATGACGATTCAACCATCAGGACAATCCCATGATCCAAAGCATGACAGCCTACGCTCGCATCGAGCACAAAGCACAATGGGGCACTGCCTCTTGGGAAATTCGCTCAGTCAATCAGCGTTATCTCGAAACTTACCTACGTCTGCCAGAACAATTCCGCAGCTTCGAACCCGTACTGCGCGATCGCCTGCGTAAACGCTTAAGCCGCGGTAAAGTCGAGGTCAATTTACGCTACGAGTTAGCCGACAACAGCAATAACGAACTCAAATTAAACCAAGGGTTAGCTAAGCAGTTGCTCGACGCTGCCAGCTGGTTAAAACAAGAAGCCGGCCAAGGCGAAGTCAGCCTAACTGATATTTTGCGCTGGCCAGGCGTGCTCTCAAGCTCAGAGCAAGATATGGATGCCATTGGTGCCGAGCTATTAACGGCTTTCGATTTAGCGATAGACCAGTTTATCGAAGCCCGTGGCCGCGAAGGTGCAGCGATTAAAGACATGCTGTTAAGCCGTTTAGAAGGCGTCGAAGAACAAATCGCTATCGTGCGCGAGCACATGCCTAAAGTGATGGAATATCAGCGCGATAAACTCACTAATCGCCTCGCTGAGATCAAAGGTGAACTCGACCCCGCCCGCATCGAGCAAGAGATGATCCTATTAGCACAAAAACAAGATGTGGCCGAAGAGATGGACAGACTCGAAGCCCATGTTACCGAAGCGCGCCGCATCCTCAAAAAAGGTGGCAGCGAAGGCCGTCGCTTAGATTTTATGATGCAGGAATTTAACCGCGAATCTAACACCCTCGCCTCAAAATCCATCAGCACCGAAATCACCGCCGCTGCCGTCGAACTCAAAGTGCTTATCGAACAAATGCGCGAGCAGATCCAGAACGTGGAATGATTTCCCCTTGTTTACCAAAGCGTTAAAATATCCATCAAAGCCCTGATTCAACAGGGCTTTGATTTTCATCCCGGCCTTGTACGTTTCAATCTCTTTCGCCCAAGCGGTGAGTTAACTGGGAATTATGCCTCACTATACTTGTATCAAATAATGAGTATTTGGAGTTTATGTGGCATCTATGGTAGCAAAGCAGGTGGGCGCACTTGCAAAATCATTAAAAACGAAATTGAACAGCTCATCACAATATTGATTGTTTATGACGCTTACCTTTGTGCAGGATAACGCGGCGAGCATCCGCATCGATAACGAGATGATACCAATGTAAGCGACACTTTACGTCGTTTAATATTTATTTTGATAACATTTTTTAAAGACAAAAAAAATAATAAACCACCAAGAAAAAAGAGCTAAGCGCACCAATAACTACAGGGTAAATTAGATAAGCATCTTGTGCTCTTGCTGCACGCATAAAGCATAAATTGGTAAGAAAGTAGTTATAAATAAAAAGCATAACCGAAATTAAAACGCCATTAATGAAGTTCAACGTTTCGATATTAATAGCAACAATAATGAGCAAAAACCAATTCAAAAGGATAAGATAGAGAAATATTTTTTGTAACTTATCTGAGCCATTGCGTTTAAAAGAGCCTGTCATTGCATACCCTATATTTTGGCTCGCAATTTAATCGCGTCAATTAAGCTCTGGACATCGCTATTATTTCCGTTAATCCAGCGAGCCCCTATAAATGTTAAATGACCTTTTATTAACTGCACTCTAGTGACTTCACATAGGATTCGATGCAGTTCAAGCTCGACATAGAACTTCATACCTATTGGTAATGATTTACTGCATAAAAAACCTACACCGCCAATACTAATGTCTTTAATATTCGCAGTGTCGACTTCCGTAAAGACAAGCCATCGAGTTGTTGATAAGTTCACAGTCAAGCCATCACACGCAAAAGCCAGTGGAACTCTTTTATCGTATCGTAAACTTAATCTCGGATGGGTTCTTCGGTTATCAAACTCAATGACTTGATACTCAAGTTCAGAGTCAACTGCACTCTCAGAATGTACAAATTCTTCATGCATATTCATATGTCGTACCTAACCAGTGACTAGAAGTAGCATATTAATTAGTTGCATTTTTTTGCATTATTTCATCAATTGATATGCCATTTTTTGCACTTTCATTAGGTGCTCCTATCATTCCCCGTAATAGTTGCTCCGCTGAAGAGGTTAAAATGAGTGCTTCAATTCGACGATTAGCTGCCGCGGCTGTATCCGTAATAATATAAGGTATCTGATCTGCCATTCCCGTAACTTGGATAACCTGATCCCGTTTAACGCCGCCACGCTCAAGTACTCTTCGAGCTAAGAGCGCTCTTTGACTTGATAATTCCCAATTAGTAAATAAACTTCCTGCATAAGGTGTTGAATCTGTATGCCCTGAAATTACCATACTATTAGTTATATTTTTTAAAATGGGCCCTAAAGATAAAAGTAACTCTTCAAAATAAGGCTGCATCTGCGCACTACCACGAGTAAACATAAATTGATCAACATTATCATGGATCAGAATACGAATCCCCTGAGGAACAACAGTAACTGTAATATTATCTGCCATGCTCGAGTTTTGTACGACACGATTTAACTGTCTTGCTAAAACAGTTAGTTGCTCTTTAGTATCAAATTGCCCTGAGATTAATCCCCCATCTTCATTTCCTACCGTATTTTCCGCCCTATTTGAAGGATTAGAAGGTACTACAGAAGGAGCGATAGACATATTGCCTTCCAAGTCAATAATTGAAGAGGATTGGCTCAGCTCGAATGGATTAATTGGTCCTGTTTGATTCATATCGCCGCGCAAATACTGCACAATCATAGTTCGCTCTTTTTGATCGGCAATTTGCATAATCCACAGCACCATAAAAAGTGCCATCATCGCGAGGGTAAAGTCAGCAAAAGCAACCTTCCAAGCACCTCCATGCCCATGATTACGCTTACCACGCTTTTGACGCTTGATAATAATCGGCTCATTTTTATGGAGCATTAGCTTTTCTGCTCCTCCATCCAGCGCTCTAATTCAAGAAATGAGGGGCGATTCTCGCTTTGTATTTGCTTACGCCCCGCATCAATAGCCATCATAGGAGGCTTACCTTTTGAAAAGGTAACTAAAATAGCCGCAATACAACGTAGCTGTGCAGATTTTCGGTCTACCAAATGCTCTAATGCTTTCGCCATAGGGTCAAAAAAGCAATAACATGCAAAAATACCGATAAATGTCCCCACTAAAGCTGCAGCGACCTTCACGCCAATCATCGTAATTGGACCATCGATATTTGACATAGTGATAATAATACCAAGCACAGCCGCTAAAATACCAAAACCCGGCATAGCTTCACCGACTTTACTAAATGCTTCAGATGGACGTAGTCTATCCTCTTCTATTCGATGAATTTCTTCCTCTAAAATATGCTCTAAGTCATGAGGAGATATCTTTCCAATAGATTGTACGCGTAAGTTGTCGATTAAAAACTGCAAAACATTAGGGTGCTTTAATACCGCGGGGTACATTAAAAAAATTGAACTCTGCTGTGGATTTTCCAAATGTTCATCGAGAACTTTTAATCCCTGAGACTGGATCTGAGCCATCAATGTCCCCATCAATGGAAACAACTGAGGATATAGCTCTGGGTCTTCTTTTCCTTTATTAAATAGCTCTTTCAGTTGTTCCAGCATTTCTTTTAATACTGATTGTGGATTTGCAATAATCAGAGCACCGACACCCGCCCCCATGATGATTAAAATTTCAGCAGGCTGCCACAATGCGGACAATGCACCGCCAGCCCAAGCGTATCCACCGAAAACTGAAGCTAATATTATTAATAGCCCAACTAGTTTACTCATTACAATCGTCTCACTTCTAACCTTAGCGCTGTAATATTATCTTTAACTGTGAAATTGCTGACTTATGCAACTGGCAAATACGTGTCTCAGTTAACCCTAATACCAAAGCAATTTCTTTTAAATTCAGCTCATGATGATAGTAAAGCGACAGAATTAACTGTTCTCTTGCATTTAATTTTGAAATAATTTTGACCAAAGTCTGCTTTAGCAGCAATTGTTCAACATTATTTGCTCTATCAATAGGATGTTCGCCTGCAGATAACAGATCATCTAAACTTTTCATCGATTCCGCTTGTATGGAATATAAGCATTCTCGGTAATCTTCAGCACTCAAACCTAAAGCACTAGCGACCTCAATATCGCTTGGTTCACGCCCCATTTCACGAGACAACCGTCTCACCACGTCATTCAGTTCATGCGCTTGTTGCCTAACAGGCCGAGGACGCCAATCCAACCTCCTTAGTTCATCCAATATAGCGCCACGTATACGTTGCCCAGCAAAGGAAATAAAACCGTTATCCCGCTCTCCTGGATATCGCCTCAATGATTCGAGCAACGCCATCATTCCTATCTGCTCCATATCCTCAAGCGATAACATAACTCCACAATGGCTACGCATCTGTGAGACTATACGTTTGACAAGAGGCAGATATTGTCGAATAACTCTCTGCTCTGATTGACGTTCCTCTACTAAAGAATCACATGCCTGTTTATATGCGAGTTGGCCAGTCGTCATATTGACCCCTATTGGATCACCATACGGGTAAAAAGCACTTCATCAATATCTGACGGCATTTTGTTATCCGAGAGTACTTTCACCATCAAAATAAGGGCTTCAGCTTGTAAATCGTCAAGTTGATCCAAATGATTCAACTGCTCAAATGTTTTACGTGAGAACATTTTCATCATTGTATTACGGATAAGAGGGTCAGCCTCAACCAACACAGTTTTCATATCTGGGTTATGACTTTTCAGCGACATTTCAAGCAGCATGTAATGGGGGTATCTATCCCCAGGAATCGATATTACAAACTTTTCTAATGGATAAAACTTTGCCACAGGCACAGGTTCAACTTCGGGTTCAGATGCAAAAAATTCTGCTAGCTTCCAATCTCCACTACTTGTCCCAACCCAAAATGCACCTGCGGTCGAACTAATGAGCACAAGTAACGCTAAAATGATCTTTATTAAACGAGATTTTAAAATTGCCATTAAACGACTCCGGCACTTAAGCCAATAAATCTAAATGAGATTTCTCACTCGTCACTACATCGGCTACATTGTCCGTTGCAGTTTCAGCCGCTATCGACGAGGAGAGTAATGCAGTTTCCTGCTGGTGCTGTGGCGACCCACCTTGGCCAATATCAACATCAATTTGACCGCCATGATCCATTGCTAAATCTACTCTCAAGCGATCTAAACCATTGAGCAATGCATCGCGAATCGCTGGGTTTACCGCATGCATTTGTACCTGTAAACGATCACCTTCTAAACGAATATTGAGCTCAATCTTGCCGAGTTCTGGCGGATCTAACCTCAATTCGGCCTTCTTAATATGTTGGTCAACTTGAAAACGAAGGTGCTCCCTTAGGGGAGTCAGGATCTCTTGAGATTGCTGCACCAAAGAAGCCATGGGAGAGAGCGATACGGGTCCCCATTGAGTTATACTGGTAGGCTGCGAGCCAGTAACCTGCTGAACTCCAATTGCATTAACATCTTTTGCTTCATGCCCCCTGAGCTCAGCTAACACACGCTGAAACACTGACGAATCAGATTTCAAATGTTCAAGATTCCCAGAGAAAGTGGCCAACGTTGCATCCTGCGTAAATACGCTACTCATTTTCAAGGGTTCGCCACTCATACCAACTGGCGGCGTACTACGTCCCGCAAGCGCCATAGATGAAGTCATCTCGGGGCTAAATACTGTTCCTCTTCGCTCTGTAACTGAAAGCCCAATTAAAGAGACCGGAGTTCGACCAACGATATCCGCTTGAACAGTTTCAGTAGGGAAAATCACAGCAGCAAACGGTGCGGACGTAGTCTGTGTAAGGAGGCTGTTCTGAGGTGTGGCGGCTAAGCCATCTTCAATAATAGGTACCGAGTTAATATCAGTATTTATCAGTGAAGGAGGTAACCCTGATACAACAGGATCTGTTACAGAGGTCGCAGGAACTATTACCGGCATAATCGGAGCAGTAATAGTTGCAAAAGGTTCAGAGTCCGATAAGTTGCTATTAATATATTGATGCAAAAAAATAACAGCTTCATTGTCTAGAGCTTGCTCTGTACCAGAATTCCATATCGCACTCTCCATAGGAATTGATTCCGCAGGCAATCCTATCGGTAACGCCAACAAGGTGAATGACTCAGATTTGTCTTGGTCAACTGCACTCACCACCTTAGTTGTCAAGTTGGTATTTGTGCCCGCAGGACGAATTGAAAGTAAATCAGAGATCATCCACAGCTCCACTCACTTGAGTTAATTGGTAGGCGGCCAAACCTGGTTGTTGCAACTTAAATCGGCCCATTTCTACGGCTAATTCATCACGAGCCAAGATTAACTCTTGGAGCACTTGATAATGAACCCGCTCTAATTCAGCCCGGGCAGCTCTCTGCTCAATATCATGAGTCTTACCCGCCTGTTGCAGTGCTTTAATCAACGCGATATTCACTTTTCGAACACTGTCCCAGTCCCGAGCATCAGCATATTGACGTAGGGCACTCGCATAACGCGCCCATTGCTTAGTTGAGATTTGCCCATCCCTCTCTGACATTAGTAATCACCTGAGTAATAGGAACCAGAGCTTCTGCACTATTTTCGACACTGGCACTCACCAGTTGTCGGCTACAAAAGTCATATAAACGATGCAAACTGATAGCAACCTCACCGCCATTCTCCAGATCCAGCATTGAATCCAATCCATGAACGATATTGAGGCATTTATGAATACTCACCCCTTTTGCCTCGAAACGCTGATATTCCATATGCCCCGTTGCTCGTTCTAATTCTTCTAACAAACCATCGAGCAGCATTCGCACCATATCGTGAGGTGTTGCTGCAGCAACTTGAGCATCTAAAGCGGTTTGCTTATAAGCATTAAATGGATCGTATTCATTTAACATTGATAAGTACTTCCTATGAGAACAACTGACTTGCAGAGTTGAATTGATTAATGGTGGACTCCATTGCCGTAAATTGAGCCAAATAGATTTGATACTTTTGGTTCATTTGGTAATCATGACGCGCCATACTGTCATTAACGCTTTTTATCTGTTTATTTAACGCTTCCTGCTTTTGATCAATATAGCCATTGAACTGTGTAAAAGGTTTTAGAATCTTTTCAATGCTTTTAATATAACTGTCGGGTCCCGAAAACATAGCTTCGACTTTTTCAGGCTCTCCTTTAAAACTATCGGTCAGCTTTGTGTCATCAATTTTAAGTTTTCCATCTCGTCCTACCTCAATCCCAATATCAGATAAACGCATGCCATTTGCAGCAGTGGCAAAGAGTGAATCACGTAGTCGAGACTGTAGTAAGCGGATGGAAGTGTCCCCTTTCAGCACGCCTATTTGCGCTTCACTGACAGCAGTCGTTTTATCTTCTTTATCTTTATCGGAAGAACTAGAGTCAGTATCTTTAACCCCCATGGAACGGGTTAATTGATTGATTTGTGTCATTATTGAATTAAATGAATCGACAAAATCCTTAACCGCTTTCTTGTTCGCTTCAAAATCATCAGTGACTTTAATTGCGCTACTTTCGCCAGCCGAATGAACCTTGATTAACTCAAGGCTCACACCATCGACCACATTCTCTAAGTAATTACTACTGCTGGTAATATTGATACCGTTTAACGTGAGTTCAGCGTCTTGAGCAACCCGACGTTCTGTCATCCCCCAGTCAGCACCGTTAAACTCAATCTTAATTTGATTTGCAGCACCTGATTCCTTAGAGGACAACATAAATTCGATTTGATTTCCCGTGCGAACGAGAGATGCTTGCACACCAGGATTTCCCACTTGTTTGTTGATTGCATCACGTAATTGGGATACTGAAATTGCAGCACCGCCATTGACCGTTGCTAAATCAATTTCCATATGTTTAGTTGGATCACTGCCAACTTGAATACTGATCACACCAGATGTTGGTAGCAGTTCATTTTCAGATGAATAGGTTTTCGTTAACTGATGTGCTTGTGCAAGCTTATGCACAGTTAAATCATAGCTCCCCTTAGGGGCATCTGGTTTAACTGTTGCAGTCGCATTTTCGCCAGTCACTGTGGCAATTTTTCCTTTTGCTGCATCGCCCCCAATTCCATTTAACTTAGTGGCCATTTTCTTTATATTATTTTCGAGCAGCGTATAAGCATCTAACTGTGTTTTACTTGCAGTTAGTTTGCCTTTGTAAAGTGAATCTTTGCCAGCGCGGTCAGCACCAATCAACTGTTGAGCAAATTGAGCCGCATTCATACCTGATATCATAACTACCTCCAACAAATTGATTAGCAAAACATATGCCAAAACCAAGACATTGTTTTTAAAGCTGATTAAATGGGTAAGCTCGCTAAAAATTACAACTCACTTCCGTAATTAAGCGTCAATCGGAAAGCTGCCTTCCACTACATTGACTAAACCTCTACCTCTGCATCATCAGATTGACCAATATGGATGATTTAACGAATAAAAAATGCCAGTCAGCTTAACTCACTGGCATAAATGCTAGATCTACAACCTTAAATGGCTGATGTGGATAGGGTTAGATTAACGAAGCAGCCCCATCACTAAACCAGTATTCTGGTTAGCAGAAGACAAGACAGTCGTACCAGCTTGAACAAGCAGTTGGTTACGCGTCATATTCGCTGATTCAACCGCAAAATCCGCATCCATAATACGGCCTGCTGCAGCTTTAGTGTTTTCAGTGACGCTGGCTAAGTTCGCCGCGGTATGGCCAAGACGGTTAATGTTAGCACCTAGGGTTGAACGAGCCGTGCCAACAGCCTTAATGTATGCATCAACATCTGTTATTGCCGCTGTCGCTTTAGCTGCATCCTTTAAGTCTCCGCCTACCGCTGTAGGTTTAGCACTTGTTACCGTTAATGTTTCTGTCGTCCCAGAACCAATTTGAAATTGGACGCCAGCCTCTAACTTAGTAAATAAATCATTACCTGCATAAGTTGTATTAGTCATGATACGAGCAGACTCTTTAATCAGCTCTTGGAACTCATCATCCAAGGCTTTCAAATCATCAGCAGAGTTCACACCGTTGGCCGCTTGAGTCGCCAGTTCTTTCTGACGGTTGGCGATTGTCGTTAACTCTTCTAGCGCACCGTCAGCCGTTTGCAACATTGACGTCGCATCCGAGATATTACGTGACGCTGTTTCCATGCCTTTTACGTTTGCGCTCATACGATTAGCAATTTGTAAACCGGCGGCATCATCAGAGGCACTATTGATGCGTAAACCCGTGGATAGACGCTCCATCGCATTCGTTAGTAGGTTGTTGCTTTTGTTTACCGCACCTTGTGCAACAATTGATGCGTAATTAGTGTGAACACCTA
>NZ_NHRI01000027.1:0-58126 GCF_003129585.1 Shewanella sp. BC20
TCGCCATCAAGATAAGCAAGATCTAGAGCATGATGCTCAATTGTCGCTACAGATGAAGTAGGTGTAAGGAAATAGCCCCTTCCAGGGGCAAATCAAAGCCGCCTTCTAAGAAGGCGGATTCTTTACTGATTTATCGCTGCCAATTAGTGGTTACGATCAACGGAGATTTTTGCCAGCGAAATTAATGCGGTTTTGAAGTCACTGTCGGGTAATACCGACAACGCTGCAATCGCCTTGTTGGATTCTTCAATGGCTTTTTGCTGAGTGTAAGTGAGCGCGCCGCAGTGATGCAGAGCGGCAACAATTTTCTCAATTGCGTGGGTGCCATCACCTTGCTCAATCGCTTGGCGAATGAGTTGCTGCTCTTCTTCTGTGCCATGGGCAATAGCATAGATCAGCGGTAAGGTAGGCTTACCTTCTGCGAGATCATCACCGATGTTTTTACCTAACTCTTCACTGTCGGCGGTGTAATCGAGTAAATCGTCGGTCAACTGGAAGGCTGTACCTAAATATTTGCCATAGTCGCCTAATGCGGTTTCTTGCTCGGGTGTGGCGCCGGCTAATACCGCGGCCAGTAACGTGGCGGCTTCGAATAGCTTAGCTGTCTTGCAATAGATCACCCGCATATAGCTTTCTTCTGTGGTATTAGGGTCGTTACAGTTCATTAGCTGTAATACTTCACCTTCGGCCAATACGTTAGTGGTATCGGCTAATACACGCAGTACTCGCATGCTGTCGAGTTCGGTCATCATTTGGAATGAGCGGGTATAAAGGAAGTCACCTACTAATACACTGGCGCTGTTACCAAAGAGTGCGTTAGCGGTTTCGCGACCACGTCTGAGGGTCGATTCATCGACCACATCATCGTGCAGTAATGAAGCGGTATGAATAAATTCAATAATCGCGGCAAGCTTAAGGTGGGCTTCACCTTGATAGTCGACGGCGCGCGCTGCGAGGACGGACAGTAAAGGACGAAGACGTTTACCACCACCATTAATAATGTAGAAACCTAACTGGTTAATCAGGGCGACATCTGACTCCAGCTGTTTATAGATCAGCTGATTGACTGCTTGCATATCAGTGTCAGCCAGTTGACGAATAGCGTTTAAATCCATAATAGACTCTGGTTGTGGGGCCATTACGTACCCGGCCTCTATTTTAGGCTCACGTGTTATATAGAATGAATTTTACCTAAAATTCCGACATATGACAGTACTCACACTACTAATGTGCGAGTTATTCCGGCCTTTTTTTATTCTTTCCTAATTAGGGCTTGCCAGATAAGGATTCTTCGCGTAAACTCCGCGCCCATTGTCAATAAAGTTTTTGTAGCACCCTGCCTCCCATAGTGTGAGCCAGCGTGTTAGGAATATCGGAGTAAAATAGCTATGTACGCTGTTTTTCAAAGTGGTGGTAAACAACACCGTGTAGCCCCAGGCCACACAGTTCGTTTAGAAAAATTAGAAGTTGCTACTGGTTCAACTGTTGAATTCGATCAAGTATTACTGATCGCTGACGGTGAAAAAGTGCACGTTGGTGCTCCTTTAGTAGCTGGCGGTAAAGTCGTTGCTGAAGTAGTAAGTCATGGTCGTGGCGAGAAAGTAACTATCGTTAAGTTCCGTCGTCGTAAGCACCACGACAAGAAGATGGGCCACCGTCAGTGGTTCACCGAAGTTAAAATTACTGCTATCAACGCATAATAGGAGTCTAACTCATGGCACATAAAAAAGCTGGCGGTTCTACTCGTAACGGCCGTGATTCAGAAAGTAAACGTCTTGGTGTTAAGCGCTTTGGCGGTGAATCAGTTTTAGCTGGTAACATTATCGTTCGTCAACGTGGTACTAAATTCCACGCTGGTGTAAACGTGGGTATTGGTCGTGACCACACTCTGTTTGCTCTGACTGACGGTAAAGTAAAATTCGAAGTTAAAGGTCCTAATAACCGTAAGTTTATTAGCATCGAAGCTTAATTTTCGAGTCTAGCTTATACTGTAAAGCCCCGCCATTGGTGGGGCTTTCTGTTTTTTATGCTTCTATTTACCTGCGTTTCTGGTGAGTTTGGTAAATCTTTATCAAATTGAGGGCGTTGGCTGGTAAGATTGGGAGCAAGTATCTCGAGTTTTTTGGCGACCGATGAAGTTAAACGGTATAATTCCTTCATTCAGTGATGCCAGGAGTAAGTATGAAGTTTGTCGATGAGGCAGTAATTAGGGTCGAAGCAGGCGACGGCGGTAGCGGTTGCGTGAGTTTCAGACGCGAAAAATATATCCCTGATGGTGGTCCTGATGGTGGTGATGGTGGCGATGGTGGCAGTGTCTATCTGCAAGCCGATGAAAACCACAACACCCTGATTGAATACCGATTTGAACGTTTTCACATGGCAGAGCGTGGTGAAAACGGCCGTGGCCGTGACTGTACCGGCCATAGCGGTAAAGATTTGATTTTAAAAGTACCTGTCGGTACG
Source organism: Shewanella sp. BC20 (assembly GCF_003129585.1). Lineage (NCBI taxonomy): Bacteria > Pseudomonadati > Pseudomonadota > Gammaproteobacteria > Alteromonadales > Shewanellaceae > Shewanella > Shewanella sp. BC20. Next base: position 2,464 of record NZ_NHRI01000027.1, read on the forward strand.
CGTGCTATTGACGATGAGACCGAGGAAGTCCTCGGCGATTTAACCACCCATGGCCAAAAGCTATTAGTGGCTAAAGGCGGATTCCACGGCTTAGGTAATACGCGCTTTAAGAGCAGTACTAACCGTGCTCCACGTCAAAAGACCTTAGGTACTCCGGGTGAAGTCCGTAGCCTGAAATTAGAGCTGCTGTTGTTAGCTGACGTTGGCTTGCTCGGTATGCCTAACGCGGGTAAATCGACCTTTATTCGCGCGGTATCACGTGCAACGCCAAAGGTTGCCGATTACCCCTTTACGACGTTAGTACCTAACCTAGGTGTGGTTAACCCTCGCCCTGGTCAAAGCTTTGTGATCGCCGATATTCCTGGTTTGATCGAAGGCGCGGCAGAAGGTGCGGGTCTAGGGATTCGTTTCTTAAAGCATTTAGAACGTTGCCGTATTCTGTTGCATATCATCGATATTGAGCCAATTGATGGCACAGATCCTGTGGACTCTGCCCGTGCGATCGTCGGTGAACTGGAAAAATATTCGCCAAAATTGGCAAGCAAGCCACGTTGGTTAGTCTTTAACAAGGCCGATCTGCTGCTCGAAGATGAGCTAAAAGAGAAGGTCGCTCGTGTTGTTAAGGAATTAGGTTGGGAAGGTGACGTTTACACCATTTCTGCCTATAGCCGCGATGGCACTAAAGAATTAGCGACCAAGCTGCTGGACTTCATTCAAAGTCTTCCTCCGGAAGATAAAGATGCGAACCCAGATGCAGAGGTTGAGTTCAAGTGGGACAATTATCATCAAGCCAACATTGATGCGATCAATGAAGACTATGACGATGAATTCGACGATGACTTTGATGATGACGACTACGATGTAGAAGTGATCTACCAAAGATAATATCCCAACCTAAGTTTTGAGAGTCCCGTGTACGCAGATACTCAAAATGATATTACTCGGCAGGTTGTGCGTGTCGCACAACTGCTACTGGCCTACGGTGCTGAATCTGATTTAGTTGAAGAAATCAGCCAGCGCCTAGGTCAGGCCTTAGGATTGGCAAGTGTTGAGCTTTCCATCTCCTCTAATTCCCTCGTGTTAACCAGTTTAGTGCATGGTCGTTGTATCACGACGACGCGTCGGATCCGCGAGCATGGCATCAATATGACCATAGTCTGCGAGTTGCAGCGCATCTGTTTATTGACGGAAAAAGGTCTCTATGGTCCCAACGAAGTGCGTAAGCGCTTAGCGCGGATTGAACCTAAGACCTACCCACCATATTTGGTTGTATTGATGATAGGACTGTCCTGTGCAAGCTTCTGTCATCTATTTAATGGCGATGTCGCGGCTTCAATCATTACTTTTTTTGCCTCAGCAGTGGGGATGTCGGTGCGCCTTGCGATCGCCAAGCGGCATTTTAATTTGCTGGTTAATTTTGCGGTGACGGCATTTGTCACCAGTTTATTGGCGCAGACAGGTTATGTGTTTAACTTGAGTGAGACTCCGCAGGCGGCCATGGCGGCCAGTGTGTTGATGCTGGTGCCGGGTTTTCCGATGATCAATGCGATTTCTGATATGGTCAAAGGCCATATGAACGTGGGCATTTCCCGTTGGGGCCATGCCACCTTGCTTACAGTGTCATCCGTTATCGGCATCACCATTGCGATGCAGATTGGGGGGATCTTCCTATGATCGCCTTACTGTGGACGCTGTTGCACGATGCCTTTTTCTCGGCGATTCCCGCAGTGGGTTTTGCCATGGTGTTTAACGTGCCGAAACGTTTCTTACCCTACTGCGCGCTTGCAGGCGCCATAGGGCACAGCTCGCGCACGCTAATGCTGCAATTTGGCTTGCCTATCGAATGGGCGACCTTTGCCGCTGCGGCCTTGGTAGGTACTATCACTATCGGTTTTGCTAAGCGTCATCTTGCGCCGCCGTTGATGTATGCCGTTGCCGCGATTATCCCGATGATCCCTGGGACCTACGCCTTTAATACCGTGATTGCCTTAGTGCAATTAACGGCGCAGTCGCAGGTTAGCCAAGAGCTGACTGGGCAAGTGATAAGTAACGGCTTAAAAACGGTGTTTATCTTAGGTGCACTGTCGGTGGGCCTTGCCTTACCGAGTCTGCTGTATTTTAGAACCCGCCCTGTTATTCAATAAAAACAATACCGAAGGAGTGCCCATGCGCATTGCTATGATAGCCGCGATGGCAAACAATCGAGTCATCGGAAAAGACAACAAAATGCCATGGCATCTGCCCGAAGATTTACGCCATTTTAAAGCCATGACCTTAGGCAAACCTGTAGTCATGGGACGTAAAACCTTTGAGTCCATTGGTCGCCCTCTGCCTGGGCGCCACAATATTGTGATTTCCCGCCAAGCGGATTTGCAGATTGACGGTGTGACCTGTGTGACCTCATTTGAAGACGCTAAACTGGCGGCGGGCGAGTGTGAAGAGTTAGTCGTTATCGGTGGTGGGCAGTTGTATCAGCAATTATTACCTCAAGCCGACACACTCTATCTGACGCAAATTAGCTTAGATGTTGAAGGCGATACCTTTTTCCCTGCTTGGGAGAGCGATAAATGGCAAGAAACCGAATCGGTAACTAGTATAAATGGCGATGGGCTGGAATATCGCTTTATCAATTTGACAAAAAAATGTTAAATTACGTTGTTCTGTTGTGTACCCTGTGCGTATGGATTGTCAATATGTCTAAGGTATTAGATCCGATAGGCCTGACTTAGTTGAGATAGCGGTTTTTTACGGCTTCTTTACTGATGACTCCTAGGAGGCCGATATCCGCTAGAGATAGACGCAAACCATACAAAACATAATAAAACTATAAGAAAGTATTAAGGAGTATCGGATGCGTCTTATGCCTGTAGCTTTGGCTGCACTAATCGGATTTAGCTATGTTTCTGTGCCAACCACGGCAAAAGCCGAAGCTGATCCACTTGTCGCGAGTATTTGTGATTACGTAAAAGCGAACGATAAAAACCGTTTACGTAAAAAACTAAAAGAAAGCCGTGTTAAGTTACGTCAAGTGTACAGCGGGATTAGCTGTGATGGTCAAAGCTTGTTGCGTACTGCCTATGCCGCGAATGCGAATGATGCCGGTGAGTTTGTGGCTAAGCGTTTATCAGTTAACGAACTGAGCGTACCAGAAGCCGATGGCATGACGATTCAAGCTTGGGCTGAAGCGAATGGTCACGGTGCTAGCCCTATCACAGCGGCAGTCAAAGAGCGTTTAGGCGCTGCTGCTGGCGGTGAAGAAGAGTAATCATCTGTCCCATCATTTTTTAATGTGCGTTTACACAAGGAAAAAATGATAGTTAAAAATGCCGAACTGAGTTCGGCATTTTTTATGCGCGTCGTTTTGGCCGTTTTTACCGAATATTGAGCAGGGTACTTGAGTATGATGCTGATGAGTGTCGAAACTGAGTATATTGCTTGAGCTATTATTTTCGCCGCGAAAGCGCAAACCAAAGAAAAGGGCCGCAATCGCGACCCTATTGATGCCTGAGTGTTTGCTTACACTCTAAATTCACCGACAGAAGCTTGTAGCTCTTCGGCAAGCTTAGCCACCTGATGGCTCGATTGCGCGGTTTGGTCGGCGCCGATGGCGGTTTCTTCCGAAATTGCGGCGATATGCTCAAGTTTCTCCGACACTTGCTGACTCACTAGATTCTGCTCCTGCGCAGCATGGGCAATATGCGTGCCCGCATCATAGGCCTTGTGCACCGACTGACTGATGGTCTCTAGGGCGAGGTTAGCTTGCTCGGTTTTATCGACGCAGGCATTGGCTTGGGCGCGGCCCATATCCATTGCTGCCACGGCTTGCTGGGCGCCCTGTTGCAGCACTTCGATCATTTGTTGGATCTCGCGGGTCGACACTTGGGTTCTCGATGCAAGGCTGCGCACTTCATCGGCAACGACTGCGAAACCACGGCCTTGTTCTCCGGCGCGCGCCGCTTCAATGGCTGCGTTTAATGCCAGCAGGTTAGTCTGCTCGGCAATGCCACGAATAACATCGAGGATCGAGCCGATTGAGGCGCTGTCCGATTGCACTTTGTTGATCACTTGGCCAGCTTTAGCGACTTCGTCAGCGAGGGCTAAAATAGTGCGCTTATTCTCTTCGGCGATGGTGCGCATGTGTTTGGCTTCTTGATCGGCCTGCTTGATTTGCGCGAGCGCATCGTCAGCGCTCATCGACACTTGTTGTGCGCTGGAGCTTAACTCTGTGGTCGCAGTCGCAACTTGGTCAACTTGGTTCTTTTGCTCTTGAATGCCCGTCGTGGTTTGCGCCGTGATTGCCGAGGTTTGCTCGGCAGCTGCAGCTAGCTGGTTAGAGCGGTCCAAGATCCCGACGATTAGGCTGCGTAAACTGTCGACTAAACGGTTACAGTTTTTCGCCAGTTCAGCAAATTCATCGTGGCCAGAGTCATCCAGTTTATGAGTTAAATTGCCAGAGGCTAACACGTTAAGTGCATTGTTAACTTGGTAGAGTGAACGCTTCAATGGCGCAACCACGGCAAAACTGATGATGACGGCGGCAACGATAGCGATTAGCACCACGATAATGGTACGGATACTGGCCGAATCAATCTTGGCTATGGTGGCTTGGCTCATTTCAGCGGCTGCCGACTCAATGTTATTACTTACATCTTCCATATTGCGGTCAATGACTTTGACGTCTTTCTCAATGATGGCCAGTTGATTTGCCGCCGCCTGAGCGTGGGTTAATTGGCTCGCCTTAAGTTGCACCATAGAGTCAGAGCCTTCGAGCAGCCCAAGGACTTTTTTAATATCTTCGTTGACTGATTTTAAGGTGTCCGCATCCACAATATCCTGCGCATGGCGGTTGACGTACTCAAGCTTGTTTTGGCTCTCGCTCAGGATGTAGTCGAGTTCTTTAGAAATAAGCTCATGCTTACTCATTTCGTCATTGGTGACTAAATCGGTAATGGTGGTGATGATATTACCCATGCTGGTATCGATAGCGCTTGCCGATGCCGCAAGACTCTGAGCATCGGGGTTTTGGCTGTTTTCTAGGTCGATAATATCTAGCAATCCGGATGAGGCGTCATCGGCGGCATTTTCCAGCTTTTTCTTTAATCCGATGAGTTGCTCTTGTTTGCTGAGGGTGGCTTCGCGCTCATTGAGCATGGCGAGGCTGTCACGCTCGAAGGTCGAGAAACTGCCATCCAGTTGTGAGATCAACGATGAAAGGTTCGCTTGCCCTTGAACCAGTCGCGTCAGGTTACTGATCTCATTTTTAAACTGGCTACCGTGGTCGCTAAAGACTTTACGGATATCGGGAATGTTAGAGGATTTTGGCGCATGAAAAGCAATGAGCACTTGGCGCTGTTGTTCGCTCAAGGATTCGGTTAAATGAGTGGTGGCCTTCAGGGCTGGCAAGCTTAACTCTTGCATCATTGCCGAACTATCTTTGAGGCTAATGTTCGTCAGGTACGAGGTAAATCCTAACAACACAAGTAAAAGTGTAACAACACTAAACCCGCCAATGACTCGGGTGGCTACATTAACTTTCATAGGATACTCCGGTTATTATTATATTATTCCGAATGAAAAGATTATTAAATTCAGGGCATAGGGTACTGTCGTATATCGACCACTCTCGGGCTTAGTTTAACCCTTTTTTAACTTTTTTTGGGTAATTTTTTGGTCTTTTTCAAGATGCCATAGGGTTAGATATTCGCCCCAGCAACAGCCTGTGTCTAGCGCTTTTAATTTGGGATCGTTCACTTTACCCATCAATGCCGCCCAATGTCCAAACACCAAAGTGTGACTCTGGCGTAACGCAGAGGTAAATTCAAACCAAGGGCGTAGCTGTGGATTGTTACAGTCCTCGGGTGGCTGTTTACAGTCAAAATCTAAATGACCATCGACATACAGATAACGCATGCGGGTCAGGGCATTGATACAAAAGCGCAGGCGGTTTAAGCCAATGGCGCTTGGATCCCAACGCTCCGCAGTATCGCTGTACATTTGGCTTATCAATGCCTCGAGGTAATCACTCTGCTTGAGGGCTTGGCTGACAAGTTGCGACTCTTGCCTTAAGACGTCTAATGACCACTGTGGGGGCACACCAGCGTGGGTCATGATGACCTTGTGCTCTGGTAACTCCCGCATTAAGGGTTGCTGCCTTAACCAATCGATTAAACTGGCAATATCGGGCGCATTTAACAGTGGCGCGAGGTTATCGCTGGGTTTATCCCGCTTGAGTTTGCCATGGAGAGCGAGCAGATGCAGATCGTGATTACCGAGGACGGTTTTGCCCGCATCCCCTAGGGACTGAAAATAGCGCAGCGTGGCTAATGAATCGGGACCTCTGGCGACCAAATCGCCCACCGCCCAGAGTTCATCGCGGGATGGGTTAAAGTCGACCTCAGCAAGTAATCGTTTTAATTCGGCAAAACAGCCTTGCACATCACCAACAAAATAATGGGCCACAATATCCTTTCTATTTATAAATCAGTGTAATAAACCGGGGAGTGCTAAACGGAAGGGCTTAATCGTTGCCTTAAAACGTTCGCCAGATTCGCTGACCATACCATAAGTGCCATACATAATGCCAAGGGGTGTATCGAGTACGGTACCGCTGGTATATTGATAGGCGGTATTGGGGGGAATCGTTGGGGTTTCGCCGACGACGCCTGCGCCTTGCACTTCACTGATTTTGCCGTTGGCGTCGGTAATAATCCAGTGGCGGGTTTCGAGTTTGGCAGCTTGCTCGCCGAGGTTAACTATGGTGATAGTGTAGCTAAAGAGGTATTTCTGATCCTCGGGCGAGGACTGTTGTTCAATGTATTCGGTTTTGACTTCGACTCGGATTGAGTCATCCAATGCGCTCATGCTGCTCCCTTTAATAAGATAGGGCACCCTAAAGTGCCCATCAAACTGATATTGCTTAAGCCTGCTTATCACACACCATATTCGCCATGGCGACATATTGTTCAACGCTGATTTGCTCAGGGCGCAGGTTAGGATCTATGCCTAGTTGCTCAAACTCTTCATCGCTCAATACTTGCTTGAGGTTATTACGCAGTGTTTTACGGCGCATGTTAAAGGCCGTGGTGCACAGCTGGCGCAGTACATTCACATCCTTACAAGGGAATGGTTTTTCGGCATAGGGCAATAGACGTACCACGGCAGAATCGACCTTAGGCGGTGGCGCAAAGCTATGGGGCGGCACTTCGAGCACGGGAACCACTTGGCAGAAGTACTGTGCCATCACAGTTAAGCGGCCATAGGCCTTGTTACCTGGGCTTGCCGATAAACGCAGCACCACTTCTTTTTGCAGCATAAAGTGCATGGTTTCAATCTGCTCGGCAAATTCGAACAGATGGAACATCAAAGGCGTTGAAATGTTATAGGGTAAGTTACCAAACACTTTGAGTTTTTTACCCGGTACCACCAACTGGCTAAAGTCGAACTGCAGCGCATCGCCTTGGTGAATCGTGAGCTTATCCTTAAGTACAGGGTGATTTTGCAAGCGCTCAACCAGATCGCGGTCTAACTCGACCACGGTCAGGTTATCTATCGCCGTGGCGACAGGTTCGGTTAAGGCGCCAAGGCCGGGGCCGATTTCGACCATCACGTGGTCATTATCGGGGGCGATCGCACCCACAATGCGGTTAATCACATTGTCGTCGGTTAAGAAGTTTTGTCCGAAACGCTTTCTGGCCGTGTGGCCTAAATGTACTTTGCTACTCATTAATATCTAATCGTTTAGTTTTTTGAGGATAACTCAATGGCTTTATTCAAGGCGCAGACAAAACTGCCAATATCGGCTTTGCCAGTTCCCGCAAGATCGAGCGCCGTACCATGGTCAACCGAGGTACGGATATAAGGTAAACCTAAGGTAATGTTTACCGATTTGCCAAATCCCTGTGACTTTAGAACGGGTAAGCCTTGGTCATGGTACATGGCCAACACGACATCCGCGTCCTGTAAATATTTAGGTTGGAACAGGGTATCGGCGGGCAGAGGGCCGACAATGTTCATTTGATATTCTTCACGCAGTTCGTTCAGTGCCGGAATAATCACATCGATTTCTTCCCGGCCAAGATGGCCGTCTTCACCCGCGTGTGGGTTTAAGCCACAGACATAAATTTTAGGGGAAGCAATGGCAAACTTGCTGATAAGGTCAGCATGTAAAATCTTGATAATATGATGCAAACGCTGGCGAGTAATGGCTTTTGCCACATAGGCCAGAGGGATATGGGTGGTCACCAGTGCCACCTGTAAACCTTGGGTTGCTAACATCATGACCACATCGGGGCAGTTGGCCTGATGGGCAAAAAACTCGGTATGGCCGCTAAAGGAAATCCCCGCTTGGTTGATGATCCCTTTGTGGACTGGGCCAGTGACTACGGCATCAAATTCGCCGCTCATGTTTTTTTCACCCGCATAACGCAGGGTTTCAACCACGTAAGCACTGTTCTGATCATCGAGCTGGCCACAAACGGCGTCGGTCACCAGTTTGAAAGGCGCAATGGTGAGTGTGCCCGCTTCCTGCGGTTTAGGAGGTTGCTCGGGCAAGTAAGGGCGAAACGTGACATTCAGGCCGAGTCGTTTAGCTCGGCTGGCTAATAATTCGGGATCCGCACAAACGACTAACTCAGCAGGCCAAGCCTGCTGAGCGAGTTGCACGACTAAATCGGGGCCGATACCCGCAGGTTCTCCGGGGGTAACGGCAATACGTTTAGTGGTCAATTTACCTTAACCTCGGTTTGACTCAGGCTGAAAGATTTCAATGTATGCGTCAGCACGCATTTCGTCTAGCCAGTTTTGCAGTTCTTCATTAAATTTGCGACGGAAGATCAGTTGGTGCGCACGGTTAGTATTAAATTGATCCGTAGCATCGGTTTTTCTGCGCTCTTCCAGTTGTGTGATATGCCAGCCGTGGGTCGTACGGAAAGGCTCACTGATTTGATCTTGGCTTAAGCTATTCAGCGTTTGCGCAAACTCTGGCACGTAAATGCTTGGCTCTGCCCAACCCAGCTCACCACCTTTGGCTGCTGAACCTGGATCTTCAGAATATTGACGCGCTAAATCTTCAAACTTGGCTTCGCCAGAGCGAATTTGCTTTAAGAACTGCTCTAACATGGCCTTAGCACGGTCTTCCGACAGAATTGGCGATGGCTTGAGCAGGATATGACGCGCTCTAACTTCTTCAATTTCTTTGGTTTGTAAACCACGGGCATCCATGATCTTGATGATGTGGAAACCCGCGCCACTCTTGATTGGGCCGATAATATCGCCTTTCTTGGCGCCATTGATGACTTCCGCAAACAGCGTTGGCATCTCGTTGATGTTCATGTAATCCCAGATACCGCCTTCCAGCGCCTTAGGACCCGATGAAGAGGCGATGGCGGTGCGGCGGAAATCTTCACCACTCTTTAAACGCTCGAGTACGGCGTTCGCGCGCTTGCTCGAGGCTTCCAGTTGTTCACTGCTTGGGTTGTTAGGTACGTCAATCAGGATATGGCCGATTTGGTATTCGACGTCCTTCATGCCTTGCTCTTGGATCAGTTTTACCAGGCCGGTAATTTCCTGTGGTGACACTTGGATACGGCGTTGAACTTGGATACGTTGGATTTCACCTAGGGTGATTTCTTCACGCAGTTGTTCACGGTACTGGCTGAAGCTTAACCCTTCGCTCTCGATTTTTTGCTGCATTTGCGCCACGGTCATTTTTTGTTCGCGGGCAATGTTTTCAATTGCTTGGTCTAACTGTAAGTCACCGATATGCAGACCTATACGATCCGCCATCTGCAACTGCAAACGAGTGAGGATGAGTCGCTCGATAACCTGAGTACGCAGTGCACTGTCGGATGGCAACGATTGATTCGCGGCTCTCGCATTGGCTTTTACAGTGTCAATCATGTTGGTGATTTCACTTTCGAGCACAATACCATCGTTGATTTGAACGGCAACACGGTCGATTGGCTGGGGAGCGGCCATAGTAGGCTGGCTGATAGCGAGTGCAAATAAAGCAAAAATCAGATGTTTACTGGGTTTCATCCACAAAATCCTTGGCACGTTCTAAGGTCAAATTCGACGGCTTATTTAAGTTAACTTTACCATTTATATCGAAATTACAGTGAGTTGCCTAAATGTTCTTTTGTTAGTAACTCTAAAAGCGTGCGTTCCGAGACTTTTTTGGGGAGGAGCGCACGGCTTTCATTAACCTGTTTGGACTCTCAGTCCTTGTTGAGGTTCAGCAATCTACCACAAATCTTTGCTAATTCCTCAGATAAAGCGGTTTTCTGTAGTTAAACAGACCATCATTGAGCATATCCGATACGCCTAATGGGCCTGAACCACCGAGTCCTTTGATGACTAAATTCAGGTAAACACCGCTTTCAAATTGCTCGCGCTCATCGATAACGGCCGAACCAATGTTGTCATCGTAATTGGTCTTAATTCGGTAGTGATAGCTGAGACGGATTGCGTAACAGCATGATTCATACTGGAAACCTGTATAGGTTTCTATGCTGCGGCTCTCGTTGAGGTCGTAGTACCAGTTACCGACAAAATACAGGCTGTCGTTAATCGGCCATGCACCACGCACACCCGCTTGGGAAATATTTACTAGATCGTTGGTGTTTGAGTTCAATAGATCCGGCACATAACGATAACTGAGCTGCAATAGTTTATTGGCTTCGGGGCGGAAGTCTAAGGTGACTTCGGTCTTCTTGTTATCGCTCGAGTTGGTGTCGTATTGAATCGCGGCACCTAAATACCAGTCATGGCTTAAGCGGGTATCTAGCTCGGCGGCCAATACTGAGGTCGATTGATTTTGCTCGAAGAGGTTATCTTCGTAACCCAGTTTGCTGTCCTGCAGATAGAGGATCTGACCTAGGCTGAACTTAGTCGCCTCTTGGTTGTGATCGTCGAAGAAACGCGTGGTCACACCTAGGGTGACTTGGTTTGCATCGGCGATACGGTCAAGGCCTGAGAAGCGGCGGTCACGGAACAGACCAAAGAAGTCGTCCTGTAACTGTGCAGTATCGTAAATACCGATACCACGTTGATCTTCATAACCTACGTATAAATACTGGAACTGAGGTTCGAGCGTCTGACGGTAGTTTTGATCGAACAGTTCGGTAAAGCGCTCGAAGTTAATCTGACCATTGATCCGCACCTGTGGAATCGTGCGGCTCACCGTATCGTCTAAGTCATCGAAAGCACTGTTATTTTGTTCTTGCCAATAGTTGGTTTGCATCAACTTTACTTGGCTGGTCAATGAGCCAGATGGACCATGAATAGGCAGCGTCAGGCTAGGCGCCATATGCAGACGAGTAGCGGTATTCATGTCGCTGTCTTGATGGGCGAAATTGGTCAGCTCCGAGTTAAAGCCAAAGTCCAAGTTGTTCCAAAAGTCGGCGGCGCGGTAGTTAAAGTTAACCTGTGGCATCACTTGATAAGGCTTTTCGTCCTCACCCAGTACTTTAATGTCTTGCACCCGCGTGCTGATATCCCAGTTACGCTCAAAGTAGCTGACTTCACCAATCCGCGATAACTGGTTATCGGTGGCGCGGTTCACATCAGACTTTAAGTCGTTGAAATAGTTGTTGTCAGACACTTCGGTAAAGTTGGCGAGTACCCGCCAGTTTTTATCGATGGCGCCTTGGTGTTGCCAGTTATAGAGGTAACGATTTGGACTACCGCTGAGCATCTGATCGTTGCCCAAATACTCTAAATTCAAGCGGCCACTTTGGGCCTCACCCGCGAGATAGCGAAACTCTGTCTTAGTGAATAAACCACGACTAGACATATAGTTAGGTGTAAAGGTGAGGTCATACTCAGGCGCGATATTCCAATAATAGGGCGCGGAAACTTCAAAACCGTTGGTGGTACTAGTGCTAAAGCTAGGGTAGAGGAAGCCGGTTTTACGTTTATCGGAAACTGGCACCGTCATATAAGGAATGTAGAACACCGGAATATCGGCAATTCTCAGCTTTGCATTCCAAATCTCGCCCCATTCTTCTTCACTGTTAATCTTAATTTTTTCCGCTTCGAGCAGCCAAGAGACATTGTCCGGCGGGCAGGTCGTGAAGTTAGTGTTGGTCAAGATAAGGTTGTTATTCATGGTGATTTGCAGTTTTTCGGCATCGCCGTGAACCTGCTGACCATGGAGCCAATACTGGGCACCCTTTAGGGTGGCGCGGTTGCTGCGCATCTGTGCCTGCAGCGAATCGGCGGTAACGGTAAAAATATTGTCTTGGAAGACGAGGTTGCCATTGGCATCGAACTGCTCGGTCGCCTGATCGAGAATCGCCTCATCGGCGGCAATGTGTCTGTCGCCCTGACTGAAGACCACATCACCGGTAAAAATGGCTTGTTTGCCCATTTCGGCGTTTGAGCGATCCGAAACAATACGAATTTTCTCTTGATCCGCGGCGCTTAGGCCGGGTTGAGATACGATACGAGGTACTGGCGGTTCGATGACACATTGTGACGCTGAGGCTGTTGGAGATTCGTCTGCCAGGACTAGTTGCGGTAACAGGCTCAAGGCCAGAAAGTAACGGATCTGCATCTTAGGTCAATAATGATTTCTTTGTCTGGACAAGTATCGACGGGGAAAGTTGCAAACTACAAGTGCAACGCAGCAAATAAATCTCTCAATTTCTTAGCTGTTTCCAAATTATATGCCAGCTATAATAAAGCAATTTTTCTATAAGAGCCATGAAATGACTTTATCCGACTCGAGATTTATTTCCCTTAATCAGTGGCTGAACCGTTATTTTTCCTATGATGTGACCCCGATTCTGATTTCCGGTGACGCCAGTTTTAGGCGCTATTTCCGGGTCACGGACCGCGATGCAAGCTACATTGTTGCCGATTCACCACCCACCTTAGTGCCTATCGCACCTTTTATCGCCCTCGCCAGAGCCTATGCAGCGGCGGGACTGACAGTTCCAAAAGTCATCGCCTCCGATGCCGAGCAAGGCTTTATGCTACTGAGCGATCTCGGGGATACTCAGTTGTTGTCTGTGCTGACCGATGCGAATGTGGCTGACTACTATCGCCGCGCCTTGGCATTATTGCCTCAGGTGGCCTCAGTGGTTGAGAGCCTTGACCCTGTCACTGGCAGCACGCAGCCATTGCCTTTATATGATGAGGCGTTTGTGCGCCGTGAGCTGGGGATCTTTACCGAGTGGCTTTTAGAGAGACATTTACAGCTCGAACTTAGCGACGAGGAACGCTCGCTTATAGAAGAAAGCTTTGACCTATTAGTGGAAAATGCCCTCGCGCAACCTAAGGTGGGCATGCACCGCGATTACCACAGCCGTAACTTGATGCTCAAAGAGGGCGAATTGTGCGTGATTGATTTTCAAGATGCGGTGCTAGGGCCTGTGACCTACGATGCAGTGTCTTTACTGCGGGATTGCTATGTGCGTTGGCCGCAAACCATGGTGCAGGAATTAATGCAGCAGCATTATCAGCAAGTGCTTGAGTTGGGGCAAATCCCGGCGCAGACATCCTTTACCCAGTATCAAATCTGGTTTGATTTAATGGGGCTGCAGCGCCATATCAAGGCGGCGGGTATTTTTGCGCGTTTACATTATCGGGATAACAAGCCCGCCTATATGGCCGATATTCCGTTAACCTTGTCGTACATTGTGGATATTGCCAGCCTTTATCCTGAGTTGGCGCCATTTTCCGCTTGGGTACAATCGCGCGTTGTGCCTGCGTTTGCGGCTAAGGGAAAGAATTCTCTGCAGGGAGACAAGCAATGAAGGCCATGATCCTCGCGGCAGGCAGGGGAGAGCGTTTACGACCTTTGACCGACACCCTGCCCAAACCTTTAGTGCCCGTCTTAGGTAAACCGCTGATTGTGTACCATATTGAGAAGTTGGCCGCGGCGGGTATCGTGGATATCGTAATAAATCACGCTTGGCTTGGGCATAAGCTGGTCGAAACCTTAGGCGATGGTCAGGCCTTTGGGGTCAAGATCCAATATAGCGCCGAAGCATCGGCCCTCGAGACCGGTGGCGGAATTAAGCAGGCATTGCCCCTGCTGACTGACGGCGACTCGGATGCAGCGTTTTTAGTGCTCAATGGCGATGTGTTTATCGATGCCTTGCCGACGATTGTTCCCTTAGCGGATACTGCTCTGGCGCATCTGTGGTTGGTGCCGAATCCCGAGCAACATCCTAACGGTGACTTTGCCTTGGAGCAGAGCCTTGTACGTGAGCAGGGTGAGCAAAAATACACTTTCTCTGGCATGGGCTTATATCGGCCATCATTATTTGACGGCACGCCGGATGGTGCCTTTGCCCTTGGGCCTTTGCTGCGGGCTAAAATGGCCGATGGCCTGATCACCGGAGCACACTTTAATGGACTCTGGTGCGATGTTGGGACGATTCCACGTCTGCAAGCATTAGAGTCAGCGCTGGCGAAATGGCGTATCGCCTAACGTTTAGCGCCTTGAGTGAACGGTTTCACTCGCGATGTCGATTGAGTGACTGAATAAATTATCAAATTGGGAATTAAGATGCGCCTTTGGGGTAAGTTTTTTGGATTTGTTATCGGGTTTATGTTTGGCCGTATTTTCGGTGCGCTACTGGGCTTATGGCTTGGGCATCTCTACGACAAACGCGCCGGTGGTGGCGCCAGTTTTAGTCAGATCTTAGGTCAAGCCAAGAATCGACAGGGGATATTCTTTAACACCACCTTCGCCGTGATGGGCCATGTGGCCAAGGCGTCGGGTCGAGTGACTGAAACCGATATTCGTATCGCGACTATGTTGATGGACCAGATGCGCCTTACGGGTGAAGCCCGTAAAGAGGCGCAGCAGGCGTTCCGTGAGGGTAAAGAGCCAGACTTTGACCTACGTAACAGTCTGCAAGCCTTTCGCGCCGTGACCCAAGGCCGCCAAGAGCTGGTGCAAATGTTTATTGAGATCCAAATTCAAACCGCCTTATCGGACGGTGAGCTCGATCCCGCTGAGCATGCAATCCTGATGACGGTGGCCCAAGAGTTAGGTTATGGTCGTGGGCAACTCGATGAATTACTTAAACGTTGGCAAGCGGAATACCGTTTCCACCAGACCTCTAATGGCAACAAAACCTCGATTACCGACGCCTATCATTTGCTCGGCATTAATGCCGAGGCGACGGATCAAGAGGTGAAACGGGCTTATCGCAAGTTGATGAATGAACACCATCCCGATAAGTTAATCGCCAAGGGGTTACCACCCGAGATGATGGAAATTGCCAATCGTAAAGCGCAGGACATCCAAGCTGCGTACGACAGGGTGAAATCGGAGCGCGGCATGCGCTAACGCTTCGGTTAACGTTGTCGACGCAAGGAATAATAACGACAGATAAGGGATTAAGATGAAATACGTTAACCGATTAACTGTGATTGCTGGTTTGTTGCCCCTCGCTCTCGCATTACCAACCTATGCCGAACCCGAGCTGTTTGTCGCCCCCTACGGTGGTTACAGCTTTGGTGGCAGCTCGTTCGATATCAATGAACTCGATGCGAACAAGGCTGAAACCGATAATAAGCAGAGTGTGGGTATCGAAGAGGCGAGCCATTACGGCATCATGTTAGGGATTGGCACTAACGATCCCGGCAATATTTACCTGCTCTACAGTCGCCAATCCTCCGAGCTGAAAAGTGGCGGCCTGTTTACCCCAGACTTAGTCGCCTCCTTAGATGTGGACTATATCCACCTTGGCGGTACCTTATTTTTCCCAAGTGGCGATTTTCAGCCCTACATTACCGCCAGTGCCGGGGTGACTCGGATGATGCCCGATGATTGGTCAACGGAAACCCGTTTCTCCATGGGCATTGGTGGTGGCGCCGAATACCGCATGACGCAAAACTTCGCCCTGTTTGCGGATTTGCGTGGCTACGCCACCTTTATCGACAGTGACAGCTCACTTTTTTGCAATGAAGACCAATGCCTATGGCATGTAACATCGGATGTCATGTGGCAAGTGCAAGCCAATATTGGGGTCAAACTCAGTTTTTAATTTCTCAGCTTTCGGGCAAGGTGCAAACGCAGTTAAGAGGTAAAGATGAAAATAGTCGTACTCGATGGTGAAACCTTAAACCCTGGGGATTTAACCTGGCAAGCGGTCAGCGCATTAGGGGAATTTAGCTGTTTTGCCCGCACGCCCTCGGCGGAGATTCTCCCCCGCGCTCAGGATGCCGAGATAGTGCTCACCAACAAGACGCCCCTCGATGCCAACACCTTAGCCCAACTACCTAAGCTTAAATATATCGGCGTGCTCGCCACGGGCACTAACGTGGTGGATCTTGCCGCCGCAAAAGAGTTAGGCATAGTGGTCACCAACGTGCCCGCCTATGGCCCCGATGCCGTCGCACAAATGGTGTTTGCCCATATTTTGCACCACACGCAGGCCGTTGCGGCGCACCATCAAGCCGTTGCCGCAGGGCAGTGGAGTAATTGCAGTGACTTTTGTTTTACCTTAATGCCGCTGCAATCCCTTAAAGGCAAAACCTTAGGCTTGATTGGTTATGGGGATATTGGTCAGCAGGTGGCTAAACTTGCCTTAGCCTTCGGCATGAAGGTATTAGTGAATACCCGCACCGAACCTAGCGATTTACCCCAAGGCGTGAGTTGGACATCCCGTGATACGGTATTTAAGGAGTCCGATATTCTCTCGCTCCACTGTCCTCTCACCCCTGAGACAACCGAGCTGATTAATGCTCAAACCCTCGAATTAATGAAGCCGCAGGCGCTACTGATCAACACCGCGCGCGGCGGCTTAATCGATGAGGCGGCGCTGGCTACGGCATTAGCGCAGGGCAAAGTCTTTGCTGGCGTCGATGTACTCTCTACCGAACCACCGAGCGCGGATAATCCGCTACTAACTGCGCCCAATATCAGTATCAGCCCCCACAATGCTTGGGCGACCAAAGAAGCGCGGCAGAACCTACTTAATATCGCAACGGCAAATCTCAGCGCTTATCTAGCTGGCGATAGAGTGAATTGGGTGAATCCATAAGGCTTGTGGGTTAGAACGTTTCTTTTGATAAGAGATAATGCGCTTATTCCAAAGCTACTCTATTGTGTGCTGAAGAGTGTAATACATGGAGTGGATAGTGACGTTAAAGGGATAAATCTTGGAAATTTAACTCTTTAAGTGCTGAGTATAGGTGGGCCATGGTATTCGCTCACCGACACGCAGCAAGTCCGTCCGTGGATGCTCGACCGCCCCGTCCGTGGGGCGGACGGTCGTCTCGCTAATCACCATGGCTCACCTATTTAGCATCGGCGTAGCCTGTAAGTTTTAAGAAAGTAAAACACCACATTTTTTGGGGGCAAACCATGCTGCGTTTTACGCGGAATTACCTTATTTCGGATAAACGAAAACAATCCCTGAGGGTGAATAATAGGTGTGATGAGCTTAAGGAGCTAACGCTTGACTTGAGGCTTTATCTTTACGCCATTTACCGCTGTTGTGTTGTTTTTTAAACTCACACATGCAACCCCATCGTTGACTCATATCACTGTATATATACAAATATTAATTCAGTGTTTTTTGTAATCTTTTGATTTTAAATGAGTAAATCTGGATTGCGCACATAGTTACGGCCAAGGAGTTCATCCTTTCCATGCAAAAATAAGTGGTTGTCCTGCTCTCTGGCTATCTGGTTAGACACCTGAATGGTGAACAATTGGACGCCTAAACCAAATTTCCTTTTGCCTAGCCTTATAGGCTTCAATAGCATCATCGATTGCCTTACCTTTGAAGCCTTGACTTTTAAAACGCTTAGTTAGGCTTTTTTTGTATATTTTTTGCCATGGAGGGAACGTTGCTCCGCTTGGAACTTCGATAATTATTGCTGGTTTCCCAAAGCCTTCAGAGGCACAGTTCCCATACTTAGATGACTGAAGATAGAATCCTCTAACTGCCATAATCCATTCAACCACATAGCCCTTTGTCGCAACAGGAATAATCAAATGCGTTGTAGTTGCAATAGGTCTTTCGAAATCAAGTCGTAAATAGACATTTGAATTATTAAAGTATTTCCATCCCCAAGTTGAAATGACGTCACCGGGCACCGGAACATCGCCATGAACGTCAATGAAATTTTCTACATCGGGGCAGTTTGTGCAATCAATTGTGATATATGGTAGTAGTCTTCCGTCACTGACATCTGGGTGGCCAATGGCACCTACTTGCAGAATTTGGGTCATTTTATTACTCATGAGCTTGTTTCATCACGATATAAGATTCAATTGTAACTTTTTGGCCTGACCAAGTGGTCGCTACAAGCTCATATTTATCAATTAGGTAGCGATTCAACCAAGGCTTTGGCAAGCGAAATGTAAGCCAGCCAGATGAGGTCGCTCTGGCTGATAAGTTTATTGGCAGTACCAAAAATGAAAAATCAGACCTATCAGGCTTTTCATATTCTGGAGACTGACGGAGTTGTGACCCAGTGCCTTCAAGAGCAAATCCATGTACAACTAGTTCGACACGTTCGATGGTGGTTGGGTAGCTTGAGGAATTCATATATGAGCATGAGAGCGAAATGTACTCGCAATCATTTCGCTGCCAGCGAAGTGAATTGATTAAATCACCCTTTAACGCCTCTCTCTTTGTGATGGCATCTTCTTCAGTAAGAGCTAAAGCTTTACGAGCTGTTCGAGCACTATTCCAAGCCCAATAAGCTGAGCCCAGTGCTGCAATTGCAGATAGGACTGAAATTTTCAGTTCGAGAGTCATTATGTTTGAAGCCTAAAGTCTTAGTATTAATGCGTTGTATGCTGCAAATCAATCGTTTATTTGACTTGGTGGCAACCACATCTAGTAAGTAGGTATGAATGATGCTATAGGAGTTTTCTTTTTTGAGGTAGCAGTTTTTATTCAGTTCATTGAGTAATCTCTTGATATTGTTTTAGCTTTATCATTCTTTTAAGCTCATTTTTAACTGATTTATGCTCATTGGACATTGCATTGAGGTCCAAATTCATATCAGACTCTTATCGACTTATATTCATAAAGTTGCTAGCTTTCGCTATCAGTCATTCCGCCACGCCTTTAGCTTCATATGTGAAAGATCGAACGGGCATAGCTTCTAGGTTGAAAATAACCACATCGCACTAGTTTTTCTGTAGCCACATCTTTACTCGCCTTTTGTGCTTTTTGAACTTTGAGGCTAATGGGGCATAAGCTCTTGGCCATATGAACAGTTTAATGTTCGTCAAAATTGCCATTGTTGTAACTGTGACCGTTGGCGGCATGGATGCCGCCGTCGAGCCTATAGGGATATATGCACGGCGTGTCACAGGGGAAACAATGGCAATGTGTATAACGCCGTATACTCTTCAGAAATCTTGCTTTGGGTAAAAAGCTTTATGCCTGAATGAAATGGTTAAGAGCAATGTATTCAGTGAACTATGCGATTCAGCGTTTAGTACCAGCGCCTTTCTTTGGTGATATAAGCAAGGCGCTTTGCATTATTACTGTTTACGCTTTCTTCTGCGCCACGCGTAAGCGCCGAGTAGGGCGGCGATGATGGCAAAGCTAACGGCCACTGGCTTTTTCAGTTTGTGGTAAATCGCATTCCACTCGGCGATTTGGTTGGCTTTTTCCCGTTCGACGGCGCGGTCAAAGTCTGGGGTTTCACACTGCGTACCAAAATTCTCCGCCCAAGGCACAAAGGGGCCGTTGGCGACGTATTTTTTATAGTAGCGTTGGGCGAGTTCATCATCGCGATATAACACCCAACCTGTGGCTTGGCACAATAACGCCGCATAGGCTTGGCTGTTGTGGGGGACTAAGTCGGCGGCCTTGCTTGCTAGTTCGGCGGCTTGGTAGCGATAGTGGAAGCGTTTATCGGGAATCGCTTGGCTGGCGCTGATGCGTTGCTGCTCTTTATCGCTGAGCTTATCCGCTGCATACCAATCTCTTAAGTCGAACATTCCAGCATAAATCGAATAATCCGGCGCTAATTCAAAGCCTAAGATTTCCATCCCTTGATGACGCGCGAGTTCGGCAGCCGCCCAATAGGCGCGGGCGCTCTCAATGCCCTTGCTATTCTTGGCTGTGGTCAGCGCCTTGCCATACTCCAGCATGTTGGCGTTGAGTGTGGGATTACTGAAATAAACAGGAGCCTCGGCAATGGCACCTTCACGCAGTAAGCGACGACCCAGTAGGTAACGCAGGCGATTGTTGATTGGCTCGACACTGTCGTACCAATCGCTGTCCTTGGGATACTCGAAAGTCATTACCGGCACATGCTCGTCGATAAACAGCTTAAGCTCGGCGGTAGTGAGCACGCGCTCGGCCACATAGGCAATATCCTGCCAATACTCATCGCCACTGGCGAACAGTTGGCTGAGAGCGTCAACATATTCGCCCCGCTCAAGGGATAACACGCCCTGCTCGGCGCGAATACGGCAATAGGTGGCTTGCTCGGCATCGGCTTTAATGGCCTGCTGCTGGGCATCCTGTTGGCTACCTGTTGCGGCAGTAGCGTTCATATCCGTTGGGAAATGGCGCACCGCTTCGGCATAGGCTTTGGCGGCTTGGGCTTGATCGCCTTTTTGCATCATTAATTTTGCCGTGAGCCACCAAGTGAGGCCGCTGGGTTTTGCGAGGGCAATGAGGCGTTCGGCACTGGCATAGTCGCCCAACTGATAATAAATCGCGGCTAACTTATCGCCTTGGCTCAGCATCAGGCCGTCGGTTGGGAAGACTGTCAGCGTTTTAGCGACCTGTTGACCCATTTCTGTAAGCTGTCCATCAAAGGCTAAGTCATTGGCGCTGCTCTGCCAGTAGGCGATAAGCAACTGCTGCACACTTGGTTGCTGCAATAAGGGCTTAATCTCAGTGATATCTTTCGCCATTAAGGTGCGGCTTAACATCAACAGCGAATCATAACCGCTGCTGTCGCCCTCGGCCGATTGAGTGGCATACAGCTCGATAATCTTATCCAGCGTCGCGGGATTTAAGGCCACATCAATTTTTGGCGGCTCATATTCCCCATGAGCCACTTGGATTTGAGCTTGGCCTTGATGCAGCAGGATATAAGCCTGCTCGCCAAGGCCGGCTAAGCTCAAGCGTAGCGGATCGGCGGCGCCTTGGGTCACCTCAGTTTGCAGTTGCTGCAAGTAAGCATTAGCTTGGACAAAGTGGCTATTATCGCTAGCGGTTTTGCTCTTAATCAGCTCGATACGAGACAAGCTATACAGCGCCCATAGGCTGCGACCCGCGCGCTCAGTCTCAGGTAGGGCGATGACTTTTTTAAAGTAATCGCTGGCTTTATCGTACTCTTTGGCATCAAACGCCATAGCGCCAAGGCTGTACCAGGTTAAGGCGGGCGCTAAACTCTCTTTTAACTGCGCGGCGATTTGCTCGGCTTCTGCCAAGCTTTGCGCATCACGCAGACTTTTGACCAGCGCGAGCTGCGCCTCGGATAACTCGCTGTTTTCATAGGCGCGAGTCTGGGATAGATAGCGACTATGCACCTCATCCCAGAGATATTCCTGCGCTGCGGGCTCATCTTGAAATTGCCAAGCTAACGGCTTAGCAAGCTCATTGATTTGCTGGCTAAAGCTGGTTTGCGGTAAATAGCTTAAGTTGTATTGCCTGTCTTGGGTTAATTGCAGCGGAAAGTCTGGACCGCAGGCTAATAGCGCAGGGGAGAAAAGACTTAAGCCAATCAGGCTGGTTTGTTTTAATTTGGTTTTCCAGCGAGGGAGAGGATTCGCTGGCAATGAATGTGGCTTATGGCGCATAAATTCCCTGTAAATGTAATGACTCACAACGTGCCCAGCCTATGACTCTGCGTCCGTTTGGGCTTAGCTCGACCGCTGAGATTAAATTCGGCGCAAACTGCGAGGAGGCTGGCGCGGTTGCGCGCTCCGATGAGGTGGCTTGCGGTAACTGCCACACTAATGTTCCTTGGGTTAATTTGGCTTGATAACCGTTTTGCGCATCATACCCGCTGCACGCCTGCGCCGCTAGGGACAACTGGCTCGGTAACTTGCCCGCAAGATTGCCCTTATTGACTAACACCAGTTGAAATAAGTGGCTTCCCGGCGCCTCATGTTGGGCCGAATAGGTATTGGCTTGGCTTAAGATTTCTAGCTCAATGTGCGGGGCGAGTGGTTGCTGCTGGGCGACCGCAATCAGGGTCGAGAGTGGCCAAACCCGTTTATCCCCTTCGAGGGGTAATCGAAACCAAATCATTCCCTTAAGCCTTGGGTCAGCAAAGGTGTGCAGTTTTTTAACGAAGGACTGCAATACCTGTGGATCGGCCATCAGCTCTTGGTGCGCAAGATGCTGCGAAGATGCCGTGTCTGCCAAAGGCATTCGCATCGGCACTTCACTCTCCACTCGATAACCCGATGCCGTGCTATACACCGCCGAGCCGTAGGATGGCAGGGCAATCAGAAATGGCACCTTGGCTAACCGTGACAGCTGCTCGACCCATTGCCAACCTTGGGTGGCGTCGAACAGCCCTAAACGCGGATCGCTGACACTGTGAATTTGCAGTACCAGCTCATCGATATTGTCAAACAACGGCGGAAACTCAGGGCTGCTCAACCAAGCGGGTAAGGAGGTGATGCTGAGTTTAAGCGTATGAGGTAATTGGCTTTTTAACTCGCGTAAAAAAGCGTTATAGGCCGCGAGTTTACTGCTGGCGCTATCGTGGTCGATTTCAATTCCCGCAAGATTGGTGCCCTTTGCCTGCCAGTCTCGAACTAGTGCGAGGATTTTTTGGATGACTTCGCGATTATTTAGGCGCGTTAGTTGTCCATCTAATCTTATCACCGCCACTTTAGGGCGAGGATCGGCCTGTAACCAGGCATGATTGACCTGCACTTCAAACCAGATATCCGCGCCATTGGGTTTAGGGTGGGCTTGCAATGCCAGAATGCGCACGCCATTAAAGGCGTTTTGGCTTTCGACCAAGGCGCTTTGATTGGCATCGCGCCATTGCCGCTGCCACACATACACCTCTTGGGTTAATTCACGCGGGGCGGTGGTGGCTGTTTTGATGCTCGGAGTATCTTGATTCGCAGGCTGACAGGCACTAAGGAAAACTAAGCCAAAGGATAACGCCAGTAGCTTGGATAACCTGAGCAATAGTGAAAGGGTGCGATTTACCGCTTGCAAGGATTTTGAGTGCTTGTGCTCAAAGTGCTTGGACTGAAAGCGACTAGAGTGAGATCGCCTAGAGTGAAAGCGCTTAGCATGAAAGAGAGTGGAATAACGACTGCGTAAATCCATGGGATAAGAGTAAAAGCCTAGCGTGGGGCATGCCAAATAGAGGACTACTATGCCTCAAAACCACCTTGGATTGCATCAGGCTTTTGCATTAGACGCGAAATCAATTTGAGTGAATAAGAGATGGCGGTTAACTCGGTTTAAATGCCTTAATAACGCGCCCAGCAACAGGGCTGGGCGCAGTGATTGTCGCCAAGGTATTGGCGACAAGTCGTTAAGCATTCAAGCCTAGAAAATCACTTTTACCTTAGATGCACTATCCAGCGCTTTGTTGACTGCGCTTTCGATATCTTTATCGCGGGCGAGGGCAACCCCTAAACGGCGGCGACCATCGATTTCAGGCTTAGCGAATAATCTGAGCTGAGTATTCTCCGCCGCCAAGGCATCGGCAATACCTTGATAGCGAATGTTTTTCGATTTACCTTCCACCAATACTACCGCCGAGGCGCTGGGGCCATGTTGGTGGATATTCGGAATTGGCAGGCCAAGAATTGCCCTGACATGCAGTGCAAACTCGGACAAATCTTGGCTAATTAAGGTGACTAAGCCGGTATCGTGCGGACGAGGCGAGACTTCAGAGAAGTACACATCACTGCCCTTCACAAACAGCTCGACCCCAAATAAGCCGTAACCGCCGAGGGCTTCCACCACTTTGCTGGCGATTGCTTGGGATTTTGCTAGCACGTCGGCAGACATGGCTTGAGGCTGCCATGACTCGCGGTAGTCGCCGTCTTCTTGTCTGTGGCCAATTGGCGCGCAGAAGTGGATGCCATTCACTGCGCTAATGGTCAGCAGGGTAATTTCGTAATCGAAGGGGATAAAGCCTTCGACAATCACACGGCCACCGCCCGCTCGACCACCTTCTTGGGCGTATTGCCAGGCTTTGGCGCTTTGGGATACATCACGGATAACACTTTGACCCTTGCCCGATGAGCTCATCACGGGTTTGACTACGCAGGGCACGCCAATCTTGCCAATGGCTTGATTAAACTCGGTTTCAGTGTCGCAGAAGAAATAGGGCGAGGTCGGTAGGCCTAAGGTTTCGGCGGCGAGGCGACGAATGCCTTCTCTGTCCATGGTTAGCTGAGTCGCGCGCGCTGTCGGCACCACATTGAGGCCTTCGGCTTCCATCTCAACTAAGGTTTGAGTGGCGATAGCTTCAATTTCGGGGATCACTAAGTGGGGCTTTTCTAGCTCGATAATGGCGCGAAGCGCTTTAGCGTCGAGCATATTGATCACATGGGAGCGATGGGCAATTTGCATGGCAGGGGCATTGGGATAACGATCGACGCCAATCACTTCAACACCTAAGCGTTGTAGCTCGATGGCGACTTCTTTACCTAGCTCACCGCAGCCAAGCAACATGGCGCGTCGAGCGCCCTCTGTGTAGGGAGTTCCTATCATGGTGTGGGTACCTTTTTATATTGGGATAATTGACGCCTTTGGACGTTCTTGGGCCATAGTCTACCCCGATTGGCGCTAAAGCATGAGACTGAAATTAACAACTGTGTTTTCGATCAAGCTATTAGTGCTTGGGCATAGTAAAAATCCTGTTTGTGGCGGTGTTTTATGTTAACTTTTCGTTTCATAACGGATTATGGGAACCTAAGATGCAAGACATTCGCGATTTGACCACTGTACTACGCTCTAAAACGCCTATCGTAGTGATTGAAACCTACGAAGAATACCGTGTTGTAGACATGCTTAAGCGGGTGGCGAATGTGATCTATCAGCCCTTATTTACTTGGAGCATTACCCAAGGACTGACGCGGGTCGATAAACCCATGGCGGCGCAGAAATTTAATACTGAACCTGGCGATATCCTAGGGCAAATTAAATCGACGACCCAGCAGGGCATCTATGTGCTCTGTGATTTTCATCCCTTTGTGGTTGATGCGCCAAAGAATGTCCGTTTGCTTAAAGAAATCGCCCTCGAATACGATGCGCTGCAACATACGCTGGTGCTAGTGAGTCATGCTTTTGAGATCCCGCCCGAAATTAAGCGTTATTGCGCCTATTTTCAGCTTACCCTGCCGAGTACCTCCCAGCTTGAGAACTTGATTTACCTTGAAGTGGATAAAGTGCGCGGCCAAGGCATGCCGCTTACTGTGGATGATAAAGCCGTGGTCAAACTGGCGGAAAACCTGCGCGGTGTAACCTTAGATGATGCCAGACGATTGATCCATAAAGCGATTGTGGATGATGGCGCCATTACCCACTCGGATGTGGACCTTATCAATAAAGCCAAATTCCAATTACTCGATCTTAACGGTGTGCTGCAATTTGAATACGACACCAGTGATTTTTCGCAGATTGCCGGATTACATAATCTCAAAAAATGGTTAAAGCAGCGCGCGCCCGCAGTGCAGATAACCACCGATGCCAAGGCTACTGTACAACCCGATGCGCCCAAGGGCGTGTTATTACTCGGAGTGCAGGGCAGCGGTAAGAGCCTTGCGGCCAAAGCGGTAGCGGGTGTGTGGCAACGGCCTTTGCTCAGACTCGATATGGGCGCCTTATATAACAAATACATAGGCGAAACCGAAAAGAACCTGCGTAATGCTCTCGAGCTGGCCGATATGATGTCGCCCTGTATCCTTTGGATTGATGAAATAGAGAAAGGCTTAAGCGGCAGTAGCAGTGATGAGGGCACTTCGACCCGCATTCTTGGCACACTGTTAACTTGGATGGCGGAGCGTAAGTCTGAGGTATTTGTGGTCGCCACCGCTAACGATATTCAAGCCCTGCCGCCTGAGCTGATGCGTAAGGGGCGAATGGATGAAATCTTCTTTGTCGATTTACCCGACGAGACCATACGTCAGGCGATTTTCCTGATCCATTGCCAGCGCCGTGGTATTGATGTGACTCGGCTCGACCTTGCGCAGCTTTCGCGCCACAGCCAAGGGTTTTCGGGAGCTGAAATCGAGCAAGCCGTTATCGCCGCCATGTACAGCGCCCGCAGTTTAGCGCGAACGCTCGACCAAGACATGTTGCTAGAAGAGCTGACCAAAACTAAACCTTTATCCATAGTGATGGGCGATAAGATTAATGCCCTAAGACAATGGGCCGCAGGGCGCACAGTCAATGCCCATGAGTAGCAACTTAACCCGCTATGACTGATCGCATTCTGGTGACGTATGGGCGGCGTATGGGGCGGCTGAGCCTTATCCACGATAAGCGGCTTTAGATTTTAGTGTTGGCTTTGGGTTGGGGAAAGAGTTGGATATCATCACCGCCGGTGTTAACTTGCTGGTCGATATAGATTATTTTTCAGTTTTAATGGCAAGTTTTTAGTGTGAGTAATATTCGCCGTTTGAGCCGTACAGCATGATAAGCAGGGAAGAGATGAGTTTCGAGCAAGAGTTTACAGAAAAAGTCGGTGGCTACTTAGACAATCTCACCGATAAGTTACAGCCCATTCTTAAGCAACTGATTGAGCATGATTATCCCCAAGAGGTGGTCACGCTGGCGTTTGAAGTCTTTGTCGATAGTTTTTCATCGCAATTTCCGGTGCGGGTATTTTTTATGGATAAAGATAACACCGAGTATTTTATTGATATCGATGGCAAGGCCGCATACCCGTCCCCAGTCAATCCAAATTTGCTCGACATAGACCATGTCTATCCCGATGAGTTTGAAGAGGAATATATCGAAAAGGATGAGGACCTTGACCCTTGGCATATCGCGACAAGCGCGCTTATTGAATGGTTCTCCCAGTGCTGGATTGCCGCAGGCGGCCAAAACTTTAAGTTAAAGGCCAATATCGCCCCCCATGACAGCCACTATGAGTTCAATTTAGTCGAGAGTCAGTGGCAAGAACGATGCTAACTCGTTTGAAATAAAACACCTTTTAAATGAAACGTTTGGGCGGTTGTATTCTCGGGCTGATACTCAGGGGGAGCTGTCATATCGTATCCAACCTTGGTTTGATCGCCTCAACATCGGGTGTTACCCCATAAAAAAACTAAGCTGACATTTGCTTCCCGCAAAAACTTAACCTTTGTTTGCATTACGCTTTGCTCACTCACGCTAGCGCCTTCTTGATACAAGATTTAAAGGCCTAGACGTTGGAGCATCCCTTTCCCGCCGTTTGCTGCATTTGGCAAACAATTCACTTCTTGGTGAACACATCTGGGCTAATACACATTCGTCAACATATCTGGTTCGTCAACACATCTGGGCGTACGCGACTTGTCGTTAGTGACTGCCTTTCCTTGGATGTCATTTGTTTCATCGAAATAAACAATTGTGTTTTTGATCAAGCTATTTAGATGGGTTTGTTGCGAATTTGTCATTCTGGTGTAGATCTATATTGTGTCGCAAATTGAACGACACGGCGGGACAAAGCACGATTTTGGTATGGGTGGTTTTACCGAAATTAAGATTGGGAAGGGAGTGGGAGCAGAGCATGTTTTTGGACTATTTTGCCTTAGGCATTTTGTTTTTTGTCATTGTGGTGATTTTTTATGGCGTGATTGCGATTCACGACATCCCCTATGAAATTGCGAAAAAGCGCAATCATCCCCAGCAGGATGCATTGCATATCGCGGGTTGGGTCAGTTTATTTACCTTACATGCTATTTGGCCATTTCTGTGGATTTGGGCGACCTTGTACCGAGAGGATAGGGGATGGGGCTTTAGCACTGTGATGAAGCGCGAGCAGGCGTTGGAGGAGGATGTTAAAGCGTTAAGGGAAACCGTATTGGCCTTACAGGCAAAGCTTGAGCAGCTCGAATCGCCAGCCGTACCAGCGGTAAACAAGCCAATGGATGCGATAACAACAGAAGCTAGCGTGACAGAAACTAGCCCAAAAGCCGAGGTGTAACATGGATTTACTACTGATATTGACCTACGCCTCGTTCTGCATTGTGATCTTTAAAGTCTTTAAGATCCCGATGAACAAATGGACAGTGCCGACCGCCGTACTCGGGGGCGTGATCCTCATCGGTGCGCTGTTACTTATCATGAACTACAACCACCCCTATTCGCGTTTTGCGCGGGAATACTATGTCACAATCCCGATTACGCCAGCGGTAAAAGGATTAGTGATTTCGGTGGAAGCTAAGCCTAATACGCCGATGAAACAAGGGGATGTGCTGTTTCGAATCGATCCCACTCCCTTTGAAGCCGTGGTTAAACGCAAAAGAGCCGCTCTGTTAGCGGCGGAGCAGGAAGTGCCACAACTTGAGGCCGCTTGGGAGTCTGCCAAGGCGAATGTGGCCAGAGTGGCAGCGGATAGGGAACGTAATAAATCGGCCTATGACCGTTATGAGCAAGGCCACCGCAAAGGTGGGGCGAACTCACCCTTCACAGCGCTGGAATTAGACAATAGACGCCAACTGTTTTTAGCCTCAGAGGCTCAGCTAACAGCCGCACAGGCGGAAGAGTTACGCGCACGTCTTGCCTATGAGTCCAATGTGGATGGGGTCAATTCTAAAGTGGCGGGACTACAGGGTGACCTTGAAAGCGCGCTCTATAATCTCGAGCAAACCGTAGTGCGGGCACCAGCCGATGGTATTGTGACTCAAATGGCGCTGCGCCCAGGTGCGATGGCGGTGCCTTTGCCTTTACGGCCGGTGATGAGTTTTATCCCCGACGAGCAGCGTTATTTTGCCGGCGCATTCTGGCAAAATTCCCTGCTGCGATTACAGGAAGGGGATGAGGCGGAAGTGGTATTAGATGCGGCGCCTGGACAAGTGTTTAAGGGCAAAGTCGCTAAGGTTCTCCCAGCGATGGCCGAAGGCGAGATCCAGATGAATGGCACGCTGCAATCGTCCAATCAGCTATTCCAAACAGGGCGGGTTATCGTGTTAATCGATATTGAAGACGATGCGATACGCCGCCAATTCCCAGCGGGCGTTGCGGGACAAGTGGCTGTGTACACTGAACATTTCCATCATGTCGCCGTGATGCGTAAAGTGCTGCTGCGGATGCAGGGCTGGTTAAACTATCTGTTCTTCGATGGGCACTAGCGAAGTTTTACGCTAACGACTTTGCTTGGATCTGGTTTTAAGCTGTCCAAGAGTGAATAAAAAAGCGCTGACAAGACTGTTAGCGCTTTTTTGTTATATGCAGCTGGTGAATGCTGGCTGCGATTAAATATCGAAGGCCAAACTGCCCGGTGGGAGGAAGGGCCAGCTTTGACGAATAGGCGAGCCATCACTTTGTTCTCCAAAGAAATAAGCCGTTCTTGGGGTGGCGTAGACCACACTGCCTTTTTGCAGTCCTAATTCTTGCAGATGGTGGTGGGTAAAGGTGGCTTCCCACAGTTCTTCACTCTGCCAGCCGATAGGCGCGAGTTCGACGCGCACTTCTGCGCCAACTGGTGTTATTGCCACTATGGTAAAGGGAATATGGGCTTGGCTGTTGGGTTTATCCGCCAGTGCCAGCTCGTGGCTACGCACATAGAGCGCGCCGTTTTGTTGCAGTGGCGCTTGCTCTGGCGGCACTAAGAAAGCGTCACCATTGGTCCAACGATTCTGTTGCCAGCTTGCTTCAAACCGATTGACGTTACCCAAGAAATCAAACACAAAGCGGCTATTGGGCTGGGCATACAACTCAATGGGCGTATTAACCTGTTCAATATGGCCGTTGCTCATCACCACCACTCTATCGGAAAGCTCTAAGGCTTCGTCCTGATCGTGGGTCACAAACACGCTAGTGAATTTCAGCTCATCGTGAAGGCTGCGCAACCAGCGGCGCAGTTCTTTACGCACCTTGGCATCGAGGGCGCCAAAGGGTTCGTCGAGTAACAGTACTTCGGGCTGAGTCGCTAAGGCGCGGGCCAAGGCGATACGCTGTTTTTGTCCGCCCGAAAGCTGCTCAGGGTAGCGCTGGGCTAAATGGCCCAGTTGTACCATTTCGAGTAAATGGCTGACGCGCTTTTGGATTTCGGCCTTAGACGGGCGCTGATTTTTCGGAATGACTTCGAGTCCAAAGGCGACGTTATCGGCGACCGTCATATGGCGGAACAGGGCGTAGTTTTGAAACACAAAGCCGACTCTGCGGTCGCGCACATGCACTTGGGTTACATCGCGATTACCGAAATGGATTTGGCCGCTATCTGCGCCTTCAAGGCCGGCAATAATCCGCAATAGGGTGGTTTTACCCGAGCCGGAAGGGCCGAGAAGACCTATCATCTCGCCTTCTTGAATATCCAGATTGAGCGGCGAGAGCGCCTGAAATTGGCCAAATTTTTTGGAAATATTAGTTAAACGAATACTCATAATGATTGGCTCTGCTCTTGGTTGTCATTGGCGGATAAGCTGCGTTGTTGGCGCCACTCTACTAAGGCTTTTAGCAGTAAGGTACATAGGGCGATCAAGGCAAGCAGTGACGCGCTCGCGAAGGCGGCTTCGGCCTGATAATCTTCGTAAAGTAATTGCACATGCAAAGGTAAGGTGTTGGTTTCACCACGGATATTGCCAGATACTACGGCAACGGCACCAAACTCACCTACGGCTCTGGCGTTGGTGAGGATCACCCCATAAATCAGTGCCCACTTGATATTGGGCAGAGTCACGCGGCGAAACAGTTGCCACCATGAAGCGCCAAGAATGACTGCGGCTTCCTCCTCCGATGCGCCTTGTTGCTGCATCAAGGGGATTAATTCTCGGGCAACAAAGGGGCAGGTCACGAAAATGGTGACTAACAAAATGCCCGGCCAGGCAAACATGATCTGTAAATCGTGCTCAAATAGCCAAGCGCCGAGCCAGCCACTGTTGCCGTAAAGCAGTAGATAGAGTAAGCCTGCGACCACGGGCGATACGGCAAAGGGAATATCAATCAAGGTGATGAGCAACTTACGCCCCGGAAACTCAAAGCGCGTTACGCTCCAGGCGAGCAGTACCCCAAACACTAAGTTAATCGGCACGGTCAGCGCTGCAACCATCAGGGTTAACCCGATGGCGTGGAGTGAGTCGGGTTGGCTCAGATGCTCGATATAACGCTCCCAACCACCGACGAAGGCCTGCTGGAAAATACTGACTAAGGGCAGCAGCAACAACACCATGGCCAAAAACACGGCTAGGGTGATTAGGCTCCATTTGATGAGGGGCGCTTCACCGACTCTTAACGGTTTAAATGAGTTCATGGTGGCTCCTTATCGGCCGTGAATGCGGCGTAAATAACGCGCCTGCCACAGGTTAATCAGCAGTAGCAGCAACAGCGACGTCAGCAGTACAACGGAGGCAATTGCGCTGGCACCGGCAAAATCAAATTCCTGTAGACGAACGAAAATCATCAGGGAGGTGATTTCACTGATATAGGGCATATTGCCCGCGATAAAAATCACCGCGCCAAACTCACCCAGACTGCGGGTAAAAGACAGCGCCGTACCGACCACTAAGGCTGGCCAGAGGGAAGGTAAAATCACCCGCCAAAACACGGCGCCATCGGTTGCGCCTAAGGTCATGCCTGCTTCTTCTTCATCGTGGGACAACTCTTCCAGTACGGGCTGAACGGTTCGTACCACGAAGGGAATGCTGGTGAAGATCATCGCAACCACAATCCCCAATGGCGTGTAGGCCACTTTGATACCGATTTCGGCCAACAGGCTACCAATCTGGCCATTCTCGGCGTACAGGGTCGCTAAGGTGATACCCGCGACGGCGGTGGGTAAGGCAAAGGGTAAATCGACTAAGGCATCGAGGATGCGCTTACCCGGAAACTCATAACGCACCAACACCCAGGCGAGTAACAGGCCAAAAAGACCGTTAAACAGGGATGCGGCCAGTGCAGATAAAATAGTGACTTTATAACTTGCCAGCACGCGGGGATCGGCAATCACGCCCCAATATTCTGCCCAGCTCATCTGGCTGGTTTGCATAATCAGGCCTGTGGTGGGGAGTAAGAGAATCAAGCTGACAAACAGCAAAGACACACCTAGGCTGATACTAAACCCCGGCAAAACCCGCTTGTGGCGTAAGCGCCCATTATTAAATATCACTGAATAACCACCCGATAAGGTTAATGGAGTTAATCCAATATTATTATGCCATTAGCACATTATTGCTCAATCGCGATAAAGACAACTTGTGATAGCGACCTTGTCCGTTGCCGCGATATAACCACAAAACCCGGGACATTGCCCGGGTTGTGGATTTGGTGATTTAGCTACCCAAGCGGATGATCAACGCTTTAATAACTGATCCAGTTTAGCGCCATTGGCAAATTGGGTCTTCATCGCGTTGTCCCAGTTACCTATGATTTGCTCAACGGTCATTAACTCAACCGCAGGGAATTGCTTGGTAAATTCGGCAACAACCTTCTCGTTGTGAACACGATAGTTAAATCCGGCTAACAAACGTTGTGCTTCTTCGCTGTAAAGGTAGTTTAAATACTCGGTCGCGAGTTCTTGCGTGCCGTTACGCTTAGCATTTTTCTCAACTACGGCAACGGGGAATTCTGCCAGAATCGAGGTTTTTGGCACGACAACTTGGTAATCATCGGCACCATATTGCTGACGAATATTGTTCACTTCAGATTCGAAGGTGATCAGCACATCGCCGATGCCACGTTCAACAAACGACGTGGTTGCACCACGGCCGCCCGTATCAAATACGGCAACGTTACCGAGGAACTTCTTCAAAAACTCATCTAATGAGGCTTGATTATCTTTACCATAGTTTTTCTGGGCATAACCTAAGGCCGCTAAGTAAGTGTAACGCGCATTACCCGAGGTTTTTGGGTTCGGGAACACCAACTTAACGTCATCTTTGGCTAAATCATTCCAGTCGCTGATTTGCTTTGGATTGCCCTTACGCACCAAAAACGCGATGGTAGAGTAGTAAGGTGAGCTAGCATTAGGCAGCAGTTGTTGCCAGTTTTCTGGGATCAACTTGCCGCGGTCATGCAGAATTTGCACATCGGTGACTTGGTTAAAGGTCACGACATCGGCGGGTAAGCCCTGAAGAATCGAGCGAGCCTGGGCGGAAGAACCCGCATGGGATTGCTTGATTTCAACGGTCTTGCCGGTTTGTTCTTGCCAATGTTTAGCAAAAACAGGGTTATAGGCATTGAATAATTCCCGCGCGATATCGTACGAGGAATTTAAGAGTGTCTGATCGGCGGCTGCCACATTGAGGGTGGTTCCCAGCAATAGGGTTCCCAGCAGGGCCTTAGTCAATTTTACTGGCATTTTGTACTCCTTAATCTGGCAACTGTGTCAGTGTATAGGAATAGAGTAATAGAAGATTTTATTTATAAAAAGCCACACAAATAGAACTTTTTTGAATAACTATGAGCGAATAATTGTATGCCTCGGGTGAGATTCATCGTGTTTGTTGTGGCTAACCCCCTTAAAATAACCCTATGCTGAATCGCTTTTATTAAAAGGATCATCCGAGTGTCTGACTTTCCGACTATTGAAGCCTGTATTGGGCAAACTCCGCTGGTACGTTTGCAGCGACTTGATTGTGGTAGCTCAACGGTATTGTTAAAGCTGGAGGGGAATAACCCCGCGGGTTCGGTAAAGGATCGCGCGGCGCTGAATATGATTTTTCAGGCGGAGCTTCGCCAAGAGATTGCCCCTGGGGATACCCTGATTGAAGCGACCAGTGGCAATACGGGTATCGCCTTAGCCATGGCGGCGGCGATTAAAGGCTACAAGATGATCCTGATCATGCCGTCGAATTCGACTCAAGAGCGTAAGGATGCCATGCAGGCCTATGGCGCCGAGCTGCTGCTGGTGGACAATATGGAAGCCGCGCGGGATTTAGCCTTAGATCTTCAGGCACAAGGCAAAGGTAAGGTGCTGGATCAGTTCAATAATCAAGATAACGCTAACGCCCATTTTCAGACCACTGGCCCCGAAATTTGGCAGCAGAGCCAAGGTAAGATCACTCACTTTGTCTCTAGCATGGGTACCACAGGAACTATTATGGGTGTGTCGAAATACCTAAAGAGCCGCAACCCCGATGTCACCATTGTCGGGCTACAACCCGCCGATGGCAGTTCGATTCCGGGGATTCGCCGCTGGCCACAGGAATATCTACCGGGTATTTTCGATGCTGCCCGTGTCGATGCCGTGATGGATATTGAGGAGCAAGATGCGAAAGCCATGGCAAGAACCTTGGCCCGTGAAGAAGGTATTTGTGCTGGCGTGAGTTCTGGCGGGGCTGTGTTTGCGGCGCTCGAGATTGCGAGGCAGAATCCGGGTTCCGTTGTGGTCGCGATTGTGTGTGATAGGGGCGACCGTTATCTGTCATCTGGGTTATTTTCTTAACCCTGACTAAGCTTCACGCTTAGGATTTGACCTTCCTTTGGCAATAAAAATGGGCGTTAATCGCCCATTTTTATTGACTATTGCATAAGCCACGGTGGTTTAAGCCATTGTGGTTCAAGTCATTGTAGTTCAAATCATCAAAGGTTAACCACCATCAGACCAATCAATAGCACTTAACACTTAGCACTGGCTTATGGCTGCGGTGGAAACTGCGCCAAAATCCGGCTAACGGCCTTGGCTGTGTCTTGGGCTTTTTTATCGCCGCCCCCGTCAAAATCGAAACTATCTGTGCCGCGCCAAATCAGCTTATTGGTTTTAGTATCGATAATATCAATTTGAATAGTTTGAATTTTTTCCGTGTCACTGCCAAGTGGTACGCCGACGCTTGTGCCTACGCCAATGCCGCCAGAACGGCCAAAACTGCCCGTACCTAAACCTATGGAGAGACCCGAGTCTTTAGGCTTATCTTGGGTTAATAACCCATAGGCGACTTTAAAATCGGGGGCAGTGGCATTTTCAGTAAAGCCTTTTTGGCTTAATTGTTGGGTGATTTCGGTTTGAATGCGCTGGGCGCTGAGTGGGTCGTCGCTAGGTTGGGGAGCGAGCTGGCTGAAACTCTGTAATGCCTTAAAGTCGTAATTGAGATCGTAATCGTTTTTCGGCTTACTGCTGCAGGCGCTGACTAAGACCAAGGCGACAAACAGACTGGCGATATTTTTGTATCCCATGATGACACTCCAAGTTGTACAAACTCTGTTCAATGTGCCTTGATTAACAACAATACTGCAAGTAATTTAGTGAAAAGTGTTTAATTTTTGTATTGTTTTACTTGTGTATTTAAGGTCACGCATTTTTAAGTGCTTAATTTGCCAGAGTAGCTCAACATCATGGAACAGTTAGCCTTTTTCGAAATACCTAGTCCTTGCATTGGTGTGTGCCAAACCGATGCCCGCGGCTATTGCAAAGGTTGCCTGCGTAGTCGTGATGAGCGATTCAATTGGTTGCACTTTACCGACGCGCAAAAGCACGATGTGATCCGTTTATGCCACCAACGTAAACGTCGGCGGCAGTTGGCCTTATACAAAGCCCGTCAGCAAGCACTTGAGCAGGAGAGAGCGGCGCTTAATCCCCAACTCGATTTTGCGCCGCAAGATGCCGCCGAATTGGACCTCGGGGATTTTGATCTCGAGGAATAATCTAACTTTGAGAGCACCAACTAAGCGCTTAAATCTCCCGCTTTTTTGGCCAGCTTAAGGTAAAACACGTTTGAGTGGGATTGCTGCCGACGCTCACTTCGCCCTGATGACGCTGCATGATCCGTTTGATAATCGCCAGCCCTAAGCCATGCCCCTTGTTACCATTTTGCACCGATTGGCTACGGTAAAAGGGCTCGAACACCATAGGTAAATCCACCTCGGGGATAGGCTCTCCATCATTGCTCACACTCAACGTCACCCTTTGCGGGGTCTGGCTTATCTCAACCAAGATTTGCTGGCGGGCAAAACGCTGGGCATTGGTCAGTAGGTTTTGCAGGGCGCGTTCAATTAGTGCAGGTTCGCCGACCAAGGGGAGGCTCGTCATCTCCGTCTGTAAGCGGATGGGAGTATCACTTAGGCTGCTTAAACGTTTAATGCACTGGTTAACTAAGCTGAGCAGATCGTATTCATCCAACGGTGTGCCTTCGCGCTGAGCCTCCAGACTGGCGTAAGTCAGCAGTTCCTGCAGCAGGTTCTCCATTTCTTTAATGTCGAGTTGCATCTCATTGAGAAAGTCCTGACGCTTTTGTTCGTCAGAATCGGGCTGGCAGTACATGGGCATTAAGGCGAGGGCGAATTTCAGCCGCGCAAGTGGTGTGCGGATCTCGTGGGAAACCGCATTGGATAAATGCTTTTGGTTTTCGATTAACGCACTGATATGGCGCGCCATTTCATTAAAGGTGTTCGCTAAGGGTTTAACCTGGGAGCGGTTTGAAAGGCTAATGCGTGTATCCCATTTGGCCTCGCCAAAATCCTTGGTGGCCTTACGTAGAATGCTTAAATCCCGCGACAGCGGGCCGACCCAAATCAGTGCAACTAACGCCAGCGAGAGATAGAAAAACAGCGTAAACAGATTACGCAGCGAGGCTCTAGGGTCTATCTCGATGGGACCCGCCATTAACACTTGCTCGCCTACCTGAATAAACTGGAATTGTTCGCCCTCGCTGGTCGTGGTGGTAACCACATGATTGGGCGTGAGCTGTTGGTCTTTGGCTAACGCGATTTGATCTGGGCTGAGCAGATTGAGGGGCAACTGAGCATGGCTGGGCAGCGCCTCAAGATAGGCGTTACGATTCTCCTCTGGCAGTTGGGTTAGCAGCTGGGCTAACGCAACTAGAGGAGCGTCTAACGCATTATTTTCATCCACATTTTTCTGCCACAGGCTGTCCAGTGTCCAGCCTATGCCTAGAAAACTGAGGCTCAGCAGTAAATATAAGCTGATAAAGAGACGTTTCACGGGAGCTCTTAGTTGTTCCAAGCCTCGGGGGCGAAGAGATAACCCTGTCCCCA
Source organism: Shewanella sp. BC20 (assembly GCF_003129585.1). Classification (NCBI taxonomy): domain Bacteria; kingdom Pseudomonadati; phylum Pseudomonadota; class Gammaproteobacteria; order Alteromonadales; family Shewanellaceae; genus Shewanella; species Shewanella sp. BC20. Next base: position 39,477 of record NZ_NHRI01000027.1, read on the forward strand.
GACGGTTTTAATTCTGAAGGGGGTTTCAATATTGTCGTTGAGCTTTTTACGCAGTCTTGAAATGCGCACGTCTATCTTTCTATCTTTACCATCAAAATCAATGTTAAGCAGTAATTGATAGATGTATTGACGGCTCAGCACTTGTCCCGCCTGTGAGGCCAGCAACCACAGGAGTTCAAACTCATGGCTGGTGAGGTCGACTTCTTTGTTGTCGAGGCGTATAGCATGGGTGTGGGGATCGATGCTCAGCTTACCAAAGGTCAGGCAGTGGGATTCAGCCTGAGGCGGTTGGTTTTGGCGACGTAATAGGTTGTTGATACGGGCAACCAGTAATGCAGGGTCGACGGGTTTCACCACGTAGTCGTCGGCGCCGAGTTCTAAACCTTTGATTTGATCTTCGCTAGAGCCCAGAGCGCTCATCAGTAGGATGGGGCCGGCAAAGTAATCGGGCAGCTTTTCACACAGGCTTAGGCCATCGATACCTGGCAACATAATGTCTAACAGTATGATATCGGGCTTGTAGTTGATTAAGCGGGTTAGGACTGTGTCACCACGGCGCTCGACTTCTACGTGCATGCCGTGGGATTTCAAATAATCTACGATTAAATTCGCAAGACGGACATCGTCTTCAACCAATAACACTCTGTGGGGTGATTGTGGATTCGTCATTAAAATAAACTCCAAGGGTTACGGTAACGTCTGCGCACCTGAGGCTGCGAGGTTGACGTGATTTTTAATTTGGCTCCAGCCAGTGTTTGATTGGTGTCCTTACTCACTAAGACAAATTGAATATCGTTTAATGTACTAATATTCAAAGTGATTTCGTGTTGCTCTAACGATTCGCTACACCATTTGGGATAGGCGTTATTATCGGACAAGATACAGACTAGCTCGTCGTGGGCGAGTTGCCACTGTAACTCGACACGGATCTCACAGGCTTGGCTTTCATCTCCTGTGATACAAATTTCCGGGGTCAGTTTTAACTTTGACTCTTCATCCGATGCGGCAAGTACATGGCTTGGCCCCATCAAGCTCACGCTTAGGCCTAACCAGCACAGCATCCTGATATGAAGGGGAGTCACTAGTGTCAGAACCTATACGCTGCGCCAATAAAATATGTGCTGCTATAGTCTTGATCGAGCAAGGGGCTGGCGGCAATTTCGTCTGCAAGTTGTGTGTAGCGGAACGCAAACAGCAGATCCCAGTTATCAGTTAAGATATAACGGGCTGTCATTTCTATTCCTTTATTCCAACCAGCGTCTGCATGGTAATGTTGGCTCCAATAAGCGTTTTCACTCGGGCGTACACCATAGTAATAGTCGACGACATTGGTACTTTTCCAATCAAATACGAGCGACATATCCACGACCCAGCGGGTTAAATGCCAACCATAGGTCCATTTTATTTGCGCTTCAGCGCCTTGATGTACGTTAAACATATCATGGGTGTAGGCTAATCTAACTACACCTAACGGGCTATAAATAAAGGCTTCTGCACCGCCCAGCATGGTAAAGTTTCGCGATTCTAAGGAGTTGAATACGGGATCAGGCTCAGTGCTGAGGGCCGTATTGGTGGCGAGCATCTTGGCTTCTTCCTGTGAACTGCGCTTCAAAAAGATATTCGAGGGATCCCAGCGATAAAAATACGCTCTATCCATGCTGTAGCTAGTGACTAAATTTAAGCTGAAATAAGGCTTCTCGAGCAGGCTATAGCCTAAGTTGCCATTATCAAAAAACCAATGTTCACCATAGTAAGCTACGGTCGGAATAAAAAAGACCGGAATATCATCAAAATCCCGCAATGGATTGGTCTTTTGTCCCCAGCCGACCGCCACGCCTAAATCCCAGTTACGCATTTCAATGCATTCATCTTTAGTGACGCACGGCTCTTTCGCCATTCCTATTGAAGGTAGGCTAAGTGCGGCGAGTAAGATAAACAGTCTTCGATACATGATTTTGCGTTCGGGTGTAATGTCGGTCGGTAATGGTCAACAGATTAGCATTTTATGCTTAAATCCACAGTGCTTTCACCTGAAGGGATGCAAAATGATACAGATATCATATAAATAGCTGATATGTAGATTACGCAATCAATTGAAAGACAAAATAAAAGCCTCAGAGGCCGTCGTTTAACACTTTTTTCGCGGTTGGATTTTTGTGTCTTATCTGTTGGCTTTTGTTGTGGTGATTGTTGGCGACTTGCTTATTGCCAATAAAAATGCCATTCAGAATGTGAATGGCATCAGGACAAGGCGCTAAAACCCGAAAGAGCTTATAGGCTAAAGGAAGTAAAAACGATCAGTTAAGTTCTTTGACGGTTTGATAACCCATTTCAGTGAGCTGATCATTCACGCAGTCGAGCACGTATTGCTTAAGCTCGGCATTTTCGACCTGATCTTCAGAGGCCATTTGTTGGCACACTTCTGTCAGTTGAGCGATATCATTTGCAGGGGCGGGTGGAAGAGTCGATTCGTCGGCAAAGGTTGCGAAACTCATAAGTGCCGACAGTGTGATAACAGCTGATAAGGTTTTCATTTTATTTCCTTTAGTTATTGATAGTTAACAACAGCCTAACTGGTTTCCCATCATGCCGCTGCGTCAACAGATAGCAATCTATCACTGCTATTATTTTTTAGATATAAATAATTTTTCGCTAATTTGGTGAGCCATTTTTGCCAGCAAAAGTCGCTTATTTTATGGGCAATTTTATCGACGCTTGAGACCTGTTTTACAAAGATGAATTCGCCGCACAATGCCACTCAATCGGTCGCCACTCAATCGCGTCCACTCTTGCGCCAAGCTTTGGCTGCTTCCATTAAGACTCTCTAAAACGGCTTAAGTTTCCTTGCTACACGCGTCTAAATGTTATGAATTTGTCTAAAACTAGACTTATCTCATCTTTGATAGCGTTATGGGATGAAGTTAATGTTTTTGAGGCTTTCCCTCTACGCGGGCTAACGTTATTTTTAGGTGGGGAAATGGGAAGTTTGAAGTCGAGCAAAATTAACCGATAAATCAGATGTGGCGCACTCTTTGTGTCGATGTTTTGTAGTTGTTTGAATCTTATTGGATTAATTTTTAAACTTTAGGTTTAATTTGATTTAATTGTTTTTATCTATATGATTTTTAATGGTTAATTATTGTTTTTGTTCGGTATTGATATTTTGATTGTGATCCCTTTGGTAGTTATCTAAAATTCGCCGCTTTTTATAAAACAATAAGTACCTAGAATTTGGCTAGGTACTGAGATTAACTTATTTATTTTTGGGGACTTTCTGTGTCGACAAAACTGGCGAATCCTGCTCCATTAGGTTTAATGGGCTTTGGTATGACGACTATCCTGCTGAACATTCACAATGCGGGTTATTTTCCGATTGATGCAATGATTTTAGCGATGGGTATTTTCTATGGCGGACTAGGCCAAATCATCGTCGGCATTATGTGTTTTATGCGGGGTGATACCTTTGGGACAACCGCATTTACCTCCTACGGTTTATTCTGGCTAACTTTAGTCGGGCTGATTTTAATGCCTAATGCCGGGATTGCGGCGAGCCCAACCCACTTTATGGGATGGTATTTAACCCTGTGGGGGAGCTTTACCGCCTTTATGTTTGTAGGCTCGCTACGCTACCCAAGAGCGAAACAGTTTGTGTTTGCCTCGCTCACTATTTTGTTCTTCCTGTTGGCGGCAAGAGATTTCACTGGCAGCGCCTTGATTGGCACTATCGCGGGTTTTGAAGGGATTATCTGTGGTGCGAGTGCGATTTACTTCGCCATGGCGCAAGTGCTTAACAATGAATATGGCCGCACGATTTTGCCGATTGGCGAGTTAAAAGCAAAGGCTTAAGCGTCATTCTTAGTGTTTAACAAAAAGGCTGAATGATTCAGCCTTTTTGTTTTTGGAAGCAACTACCGTTTAGGTTAGATTTTTGCCTTAATAAATGCGCTACAGGTCTCATCTAAACTGCGATTCGAAATATAACTAGTACCAGTTTTATGGGTGATCAGAAAACCTTTTTCCGTTGGCACCATCCGGTAAATATCCGTCCAGAGGATCTGGCTCTTAACGTATTGTGATTGGGTGCTAATGCCTTGATCGTCGACAACCAGCGTGACTTCATTATTGGCGGCCTTACTCATCATCTGCCGCATCAACCACCAGGCTTTGTTGTATTTCACATTCAAGGCTTCAATGACTCCAAGCCCGACAAAGAAATAGGCTAGATAGAGGCTGACATCCGCAAAAATCAGTGCAATACCAATGAGTCCAAACCCCATGGCTTTATAGTAAGGCTTGAGCGTGGGATCGGGTTTGACTGACTGGGTGTAACACTCGTCAAAATGCGCTTTATCTAAGATATAAGTAGTGGAATAACAATAAGGTGTTGTCATCGAGTTATCTAATATTGGAAAGCCTGATTACGCGCTAGTTTAGCGGTTTAGCTTGCCAAAGTAACGATTTTTAGGCTGGCGTAGATGGGAATAACTGGCGCGGAATACTGGTTTTATGTATCCCGCCGCCAATTAACCTTACGGCTTAATAGCGATTGCGTTCATTGGGCAGATCGCTGAGATATTCGACAAACTCGACCTCAAAGCCATGGGCATCGAAGAAGTAGATATTGCGGCGGAAGGGGTCTTCCATACCATCTTTAGCTATCGGAAAACCAGCTTGGGTCAGCCTTGCTATCACTGCATCTAGATCACTCACCACAAAGGCAAAATGGGCTAAGCCAATTTGATGGCCCATTAAGTCGCGGTTTTCGCCCTCACCGTTATCACTAAAGGCAATGTATTGATAATCATCGCCAAAGTGGATCCAATTGCGCGGCTTGCCGTACCAAGTCCCTTTATCTCCGCCACGGACACGCCAATGTGGGAAGGCTGCCTGATAAAAAGTGAGTGCTTTGGGGATGTCGTCGACGACTAGGTTGATGTGTTCTAAGTGGATCATAATGCGTTCCTTGTAATGATTTTAATCAGTGTGATTCACATCCAAGCTGCTTACATACCGTAGCAGTATTCCTGCTGCTTGGGGTAGGGTTGATGAATATGGCGTTGGCGTATCGGCGCTAAGGCTTGGGCGTATTGATGCAACATAAACAGGCTATATTGCACTCTTTCCCTGAGGTTGATATCCCGTGTGCCTTGGGGTGTATCGTTGAGTACATTCTCGACATTACGGATGATCAAATGGTCGGGGATCGGCACCAGTTTATTGTTTTTGAGTGCATTCATTTTGACTTCCACAATAGGGTAGGCGCCGCTAATGCCGCTGCAAACTGAAATCAGCAACACTGGCTTATGGGCGGTTTCTTGACGGCTACACATCAATAGGAAGTTTTTAAGCAGTGGCGATGCCATTCCACCCCATTCGGGCGTAATTAAAACGAGGGCATCCGCGGCATCGACTCTTTGCTCAATCTCAGGCCAATGTTCGCCCTTGTTGTCCTCTTCACCGTCCCAAAATGGCAGATTGAACTGGCAAAGTTCTAAATGATGGATAGCGTCGTAACCGACACTATGGGGCGATAAAAAACTGGTTTCGGCTATGTATTTCGCGACTTTAGCGCTTTGCGAGTTGGCTCTTTGACTGGTGCTGATGATGAGTAAGTTCATTATGTAAACCTATTTGTTTATAAATCATTTATAAGGTAATTACTTTATTTAATCTTGTAAAGGATAAAATAAATAAAAAACTTTATTTATTCTGTTAAAAGGTGGGCGATTGAGGGATAATCCGAGGTGAAGAGCGGAGAGCGCATATGAAAACCACTGATAAGATTATTCAATTACTCAAGTTGCACGGTCCTTTAACGGCAAAGACCCTAGCAGAAGAACTCGCCCTGACGACCATGGGCGTCCGGCAGCATTTGCAGGCCTTAGAGGATGCGGGTGATGTTGATATTGAAGATAGAGTCGAGGGCCGTGGACGCCCAACTCGATATTGGGGATTAACCGAGCAGAGTCGGACTCACTTTGCCGATCGCCACAGTGAGCTTAGTTTGCAATTGATTGATTCTGTTAAAATGATATTTGGCGATCAAGGCCTAGATAAACTGATCGAGCATAGGGAACAAACGGCCTTGCAGCAGTATCGCAGCGCGATGCTCGGCATGACGGATATTGCCAGTCGCCTAACTAAACTGGTGGAGCTGCGTACCCTCGAGGGCTATATGGCGACGCAGGAACAAGCGGATGGGGTTTTCTGGCTGCTTGAGAATCACTGCCCAATTTGCAGTGCTGCGACTAAGTGCCAAAACTTTTGCCGCTCCGAACTGCAACAGTTCCAGCAATTATTTGCCGATATCGCCACTGTAAGCCGTGAAGAGCATATCATCGACGGCGCCCGTCGCTGCGCCTATCGCATTGCGCCTTTATCTTAGCGCTGGGTGGGGTTATGCAATCAAAACGTGGTCGTCTCGACAGATATCTTGCCGTTAAGCTGCAAATTCACCGTAAAGCCGTGCGAGAACTCTTGCTGGCGGAGCGAGTGTATGTGGATGGCGCGCCTGCAAAAGCGCTCGATCTGCTGGTGGATGAATTTTCCCATATAGTGTTTGATGGGCAAGTCTTACAGGCCAATAAGCCTGTGTATCTGATGCTACATAAACCCGTTGGCGTAGTGAGTGCCACCAAAGACACAGAGCATCGAACAGTGATTGATTTACTCGACTGTGATGCTCGCCATGAGCTGCATATTGCAGGGCGGTTAGATTTAAACTCTTCGGGTTTATTGCTGCTGACCAATAATAGCCGTTGGTCCGAGGCACTCATGTCGCCAGAGCAAAAAGTGGATAAAGTGTATCGGGTGACTCTGGCAAATCCTTTGAGCGAAGACTATATCTCGGCATTCGCGCAGGGCATGTATTTTGGCTTTGAAGATATTACCACGCAGCCGGCAAAGCTTGTTATCCTCGACCCCCATGTTGCAGAGGTGACCTTAAGGGAAGGAAAGTATCATCAAATCAAACGGATGTTTGGTCGCTTCCGCAATCCAGTAGTGGGATTGCATCGCCTTTCTATCGGTGAGATTACCTTGGATGAAGCCTTAAAGCCGGGCGAGAATCGTATGTTGACAGCAGAGGAGGTGGCTTCAGTTTATCTTGCAGGGACGTCAGCTTAACTCTGTGCTTATGGAATAAGTATTAAGCCACCTTACCTTGCGGGAAGATGGCTTCATACTTTCGTTATCTATCGATGATGGATAACGAAGTTGCAGCCTTAGAGTTCGGCATGGGGGCCAAAGACTTCATAGTGCATTTGCGCGCTAGGTACACCCAGGGCGAGTAATTGCAGCTTGATCGAAGCCATAAAGCCAATGGGGCCACAGAAATAGTAATGTGCGTTGGCCACGATTATATCGGCGACGGAGGTTAAGTTCATCATTCCTTTAAAATCATAATCTTGGCCTAAGATGTCAGTTACTTTCGGCTCGCGGTACCACACATGGCTGACAAGATTAGCGTGTTGAGCGAGTTTAGTGTTAATCGCTGCTTTAAACCCATGCACGTCACTATGTTCGCAAGCGTGCAACCAAGTCACTGTGCTTGGGTGTTTTAGTTTTAGTAGCTGATTCAACATGCTCTTCATTGGCGTTTGTCCAACACCCGCCGAAATTAACACTACAGGTGTCTCTGGCTGAGCCGTTAGGGTGAAGTCTCCTGCTGGTGGCATAACAGCAAGGATATCGCCCACCTTTAACTCATCGTGAAGCAGGTTCGACACTTGGCCATTAGGCTCACGTTTTACACTAATGCGGTAGCTTTTCCCGTTAGGTGCGTCGGACAGCGAATACTGGCGAATCTCATCGAAATCGAGCTTAGGATGTTGCAGCTTAATGCTGAGGTATTGTCCTGGGATAAAATCTTTTACCGCTTGCCCATCGACTGGCGCTAATACGAACGAGGTAATCACGGCCGACTCGGCTGTTTTCTCACGAATAACAAACTCACGTTCACCAGACCAACCGCCATCTTGCTCTGCGCTTTCTTGGTAGATCTGCGCTTCACGCTGGATAAAAATATTGGCTAAAAACTGATAAGCATCGCCCCATGCGGTGAGCACTTCTTCGGTAACCGCCTCTCCCCCCAACTCTTTTAGCGTGGCCAGTAGATGACCGCCGACGATGGCATATTGTTCCGGCTGAATTAAAAATCCTGTGTGCTTTTGGGCAATGCGCTCGACGGCCGTACCTAATGCACCTAGGTTATCGATGTTCTTAGCATAGGCTGCAACTGCATTAAATAAGGCTACAGGTTGACCGCCAGAATGCTGATGAGCCAAGTTAAATACGTCTTTTAACTCAGGATTATGGGCAAACATCCGTTGGTAAAAATGCTGGGTGAGTGCAGGACCTGCTGACTCGAGAAGGGGAATCGTGCTCTTGATGATTTGGATGGTACGGCTATCCAACATAGTGAATCCTTAACATGCTTTATTTATGAATGTTATTTGAGTTTAAAGATTCATTTGATTTAGATCAATAATAATTACAGCTAAAGCTGTTAGGTATTGGATGAATAGTAGACTGAGAGTGGTAACAGCACGAAGGAATAGGGCTGGCACAGCAGGCCTGTGCCAGCGATATGAACTAGAGTCTGAATGCACTCACCTGATTACGCATACTGTTGGCAAGCTTGGTTAAGTTGATCACCGACTCACTCAGCTCTAAGGCCGAATTGGTGGAGTGTTCGGCAATATCGCTAATGGCAATAATGCTACGGTTGATGCTCTCGGCCACACTACTTTGCTCCTCGGCAGCCGTGGCGATATGGGTATTCAGTTCAGTAATATTGTCGACGGATGCGACAATCTCTTTCAGCGCTTGGCCAGCCTGATTCGCCTTGTCGTTGGCATCATCAACTTGATTAATCCCTACTTCCATTGCATTCACCGCTTCTTTAACCCCTTGTTGCAGAGTGGCGATCATCGCTTCAATCTCTTGGGTCGATTTTTGGGTGCGCTGTGCCAATGTCCGGACTTCGTCGGCTACGACCGCAAAGCCTCGACCTTGTTCTCCGGCGCGGGCCGCTTCAATCGCCGCATTTAATGCCAGTAGATTGGTTTGTTCGGCAATACTTTTGATCACATCCAATACTCGACCGATGTTTTGACTTTCATTGGATAAAAAGCCAATCACTTGCGCCGTTTTTTGAATTTGCTCAGAAAGTTGCGACATGCTGGTAATGGACTGCATCACAATGTGATTACCATTGGCGGCGTAATTATCGGCATCCTTAGCTGAATCCGCTGCTGCTGCGGCGCTTTGAGCCACCTCGGCGACCGTGGCCGTCATCTCATTCATGGCGGTGGCGGTTTGTTCAGTTTCAGCCTGTTGCTGCTGCATTCGTTTGTTGGTTTCTTGGGTAAAACTACCAAGCTCGGTGGCCGAGCTGTTCACAGTATTTGCCGCCTCAGCGATGGAGTGCAAAATTCCTCGTAAATGTTCAATAACCTGAGTCAGGCTAGTGGAGATCTGTCCGAGTTCATCATCGTTGAAGGTTTTAAATTTGACGGTGAGATCGGAATCTTGCCGAATGATCTTCAGGTTTTGCACTATGTCGCGAATAGGATTCATCACACTACGATTGACCCAGAGTCCAATCACTATGCTGATCAGCATGGCGATACCCGCGAGGATAATAAAAATCGAAATGGATGAATGATAGATGCTGTTTACGTTATCTTTTTCTTGCCCTGCAATCTTAATTTGCAGGTCAATCAGTTCGGAAACTTTACCGCTGATAGGGTCGATGGCGTTATATAATGGCAATATTTTGTCATTCAGTTGATGGACAACATCCCCATTAAAGCCCCTGAGGTAAGTGATTAATTGCTCTATCTGATCGTTGGCTGGAATAAATAAGCGTTCGGCTTGCTGGGCGAGTTGGGACTCTTCCTTGGTCAGCTCTGTGGCGAGATACTTTTGCCAGCGTTGATTGACGGTAGATTTGGCACTGCTAAGGGCATCAATGGCTTGAGAAGCACTAAACCCGCCCGCATTGGCCTTGTTTGCCGCATCAATTACATCCACGGCATATTTGTCGGCGATAACTTTAAGATCATCAAGGGGGACGACGCGGTCGTTATAGATACGTTCGACGCCATATTCGATTTTTCCCATCATATTGATAGCGATAAAACCGATAGTGAGCAGCATCACAAGTGGCACGAGAATGCCAATAAACATCTTTTGTTTTATTTGTAGACCATTCATATGGATTTCCTCGGTGAAACAAGGGAGTCCTTTAGGCAGAGCTCGAGCTGTCCCTATGATGAGTCTGTATGAATAGTTATAGCAAATTTAAGGAAGGTGATAAGTTACTTAAGGAAATTTAATCGCAGATACAAAAAAACCTCGCTAAGCGAGGTTTAAATGTTGGTACAGATGAGAGGACTTGAACCTCCACGCCCGCAAGGGCACTAGCACCTGAAGCTAGCGTGTCTACCAATTCCACCACATCTGCATTAGTATCCGACATTGTGTCGAATTTTAATTTGAATCGCAATTTGGTACAGGTGAGAGGACTTGAACCTCCACGCCCGCAAGGGCACTAGCACCTGAAGCTAGCGTGTCTACCAATTCCACCACACCTGCACTGTACTTTATTGCGATTCTTTAACACTGGTCGCTAAGGCAACCAATTTAAAGATGGTGCCCGAACCCGGAATCGAACCAGGGACACGAGGATTTTCAATCCTCTGCTCTACCGACTGAGCTATTCGGGCGACGGGCGCAATTTAAAGGCTTTTCGGCTTTTGAGTCAACTGATTTTTACGAAATAATGTAAAAAGTGGTGCGGTTGGATAAGTTTTACTCGAATAGCGTATTTATTGGCTCTTACCCAGCTGAAAAGGAACTTAGCGCGCTGTGGAACCTAAAAGGGAGGGGGCGTGAAACGCCGAACAAAGGATAAAAAAATGCCCCTTATAAAGGGGCATTTACGCTTAGTTCGATAAGATTTCGTTGTTTGGGAAGTTAGCTTGCATTACCATGAGCACGTTTTGCTTCAGTTGGTTCTGACCTAACTCGCCATAAGCTTCTGCCATAATCTCCAGTGCACGTTCCGTTGAAGGAGTGCCGGGATATGTTTCCAACACAGATTGAGCACGAACGGCCGCAGCACTCCAAGCGTTCATTTTGATATAATACTCAGCAACTTGAATGGAATATTTTGCTAAACGGTTTTTCAGCGACAACATGCGTTTTTGCGCATCAGCAGCATATTTGCTGTTGGGATAGGTTTTGATTAAACGATCAAAATCCTTAAAGGCATCTTGGGCATTTTTAGGATCGCGGTCGGTTCTATCGATATTCAACATATCGTGGAACAGATAGCTATCCGCCTGCATATTGACGAGTCCACGCATATAGTAGACATAGTCGATATTGGGATGGGTTGGGTTTAAACGGATGAATCTGTCAATGTTGGCAATGCCAGAGGCAACATCGTCCATTTTGTAATAGGCATAAATCAGATCTAACTGAACCTGAGTTTTATGTGGTCCGAAGGGAAAGCGTGAGTCTAACGCTTCCAATGAACGGACGGCTTTAGAGTAATTGCCAAGTTCCATGGAGGTTCTTGCCTGAGAATAGAGCACATCAGGTGAGGTTTTGGCGGCAATATCGTTATCTTCAGGACTGCTGCTACAGGCTGATAACGCTAGCGAAAATAGGACTAAGGTTAAGCCTTTGGAGAATTTATACATACTTGAATTCAATTCTTTATAAGTTGTAGTTAAGAATTTTTCCATTTCACGATAAAATAGAAAGCATTCGATTGTAACAGATAGCACACATTTTTTGACCCCAAAATGGGGATACGGTTCCTATGACACAAGAGATTAATCTAAAAAGCGAGATTTCGGCAACACAAACTGGCCTGAGATTGGATCAAGCACTGGCTGAGTTGTTCCCAGATTACTCGCGCACGCGCATCAAGGAATGGATCCTATCTGATGCAGTCTATGTTGATGGCGTGATGGTGAATAAGCCGCGCGAAAAGGTATTCGAGCTGCAGCGCATTGAAATTAATGCCACGCTCGAAGAAGAAGTGCATGCGGCCGCGCAAGCCATTGAGCTGGATATTGTCTATGAAGACGATGATATCTTAGTCATCAATAAACAAGCGGGCTTAGTAGTTCACCCCGGTGCTGGCAATGCCGATGGCACTTTGATGAACGCGCTGCTACATCATTGCCCTAATATCGAGCACGTGCCACGTGCGGGTATTGTGCATCGTTTGGATAAAGACACCACAGGTTTGATGGTGGTGGCCAAAACGGTTGAAGCGCAAACCCATTTAGTGGCCGCGCTGCAAGCCCGTGAAATCACCCGTGAGTATGAGGCGATTGTCCTCGGCACTATGACGGCGGGTGGTACAGTCGATGAGCCCATTGGTCGTCATCCGACAAAACGTACCCATATGGCGGTGCATCATTCGGGTAAACCCGCGGTGACTCACTACCGTGTGGCGGAAAAATTCCGTAATCACACCCGTTTAAGATTGCGTTTAGAATCGGGCCGTACTCACCAAATCCGTGTGCATATGGCATATATTGGCCATGTGTTGGTGGGCGATCCTGTTTATGGTGGCCGTCCAAAACCACCCAAGGCAGCAAGTCCTGAGTTTTTCGAGATCCTGAAAAACTTTAAACGCCAAGCACTGCATGCGGTGCGTTTGGAGTTAGCGCATCCTGTGACTTGTGAAATCATGAGCTGGACCGCGCCTATCCCTGAAGACATGGTGATTCTGACTAAAGCGCTGCGTCAAGACACCTTAGAACACCCAGTCGAGTACTAAGCTATGCTGCTTCACGATTGGCCTGTACCGGATAATGTGGCAATTGCGATGACTGACCGCCACGGCGGTGTGAGTCTCGCGCCCTACGATAGCCTGAACTTAGGGCTACATGTGGGGGATGCGCCGCAGCAGGTATTGGCTAATCGTGGCATGTTGGCGAAACAGTTGGGGCTTGCGACTGATCCTGTGTGGTTGGAGCAAGTCCATGGCACTCAGGTGGTTGATTTGGCGGATATCGCCCCAATCAATCTTACCCAAGAAGCTCAATCTAAGAGTGTGGCCGCGCAAGATACGCCACCTTTGGTGGCCGATGCCAGCTATACCGACCTCGCAGGACGTGTGTGTGTGGTGATGACCGCCGATTGTTTGCCAGTACTTTTATGTAACCAACAAGGTACAGAAGTCGCCGCTGCCCATGCCGGCTGGCGTGGACTCTGTGATGGAGTGATTGAGGCGAGTGTGGCTAAGTTTGCCTCTAAGCCAAGCGAGCTGATTGCCTATCTAGGGCCTGCCATTGGGCCAGAGACCTTTGAGGTTGGCGCCGAGGTGCGTGCTGCTTTTATGGCAACAGATCCAAACGCTGCAAACTGCTTTGTCGCTCAATGTCAGGCAACTAAGCCTGACAAATACCTTGCCGATATTATCGGATTAGCCAAATTGCGCTTAAAGAAACTGGGTATTACGCAGGTCTACAGTGCCGATATCTGCACTGTCTCTAACCCTGATTATTTCTCTTATCGCCGCGATAAAATCACTGGCCGCATGGCTTCATTGATCTGGCTTAAGTCTTAGGTTTATTCCCCTACAATTTGTATTAATTTCCCGCCGTCTTGCTTGAAATCGGTTAAATAGCCCCCATCTTTTAACTAACAAAATGTTATACCTAATTTGTGAGTTTTAGGAGGCTGTATGCGACTCGATCGTATGACCAATAAATTTCAGCTTGCCATCTCAGATGCCCAGTCGCTCGCGCTCGGGCGTGATCATCAGTTTATCGAACCGTTACATTTGATGATGGCGCTGCTGAACCAGGATTCTGGTTCTATCCATCCTTTATTAACCCAAGCTGGCATTCGGGTGAGTGCGCTGCGCTCGCTGTTGAGCCAAGAGCTTGAACGTCTACCGCAGGTCGAAGGCACGGGCGGCGATGTACAATTATCCCAAGGTTTAATTCGCTTATTAAACCTGTGCGACAAGTTGGCGCAAAAGCGCAAAGACAAATATATCTCCAGTGAGTTATTTGTTTTAGCGGCACTCGAAGGCAGCGATGCCTTGGCGCAATGCTTAAAGAAATCCGGCGCCACCAAAGAGCTGCTCGAGCAAACCATTGAGCAAGTGCGCGGCGGTCAGAATGTGGATGATCCTAACGCGGAAGATCAACGCCAAGCGCTGAAAAAGTTTACCGTCGATCTCACTGAGCGTGCCGAACAAGGCAAACTTGACCCTGTGATTGGTCGCGACGATGAAATCCGCCGCACCATTCAAGTGCTGCAACGTCGTAGTAAAAACAACCCAGTGCTGATTGGTGAGCCTGGCGTGGGTAAAACCGCGATTGTTGAAGGCCTCGCGCAGCGAATTGTGAACGGTGAAGTGCCTGAAGGGATTAAAAATAAACGCGTTTTATCCTTAGACATGGGCGCACTGATTGCGGGTGCTAAATATCGTGGTGAGTTTGAAGAGCGTTTAAAAGCCGTGCTTAACGAGCTGGCGCAGGAAGAAGGCCAAGTGATCCTCTTTATCGACGAGCTGCACACTATGGTGGGCGCGGGGAAAGGTGATGGCGCCATGGATGCGGGCAATATGTTAAAGCCTGCGTTGGCCCGTGGCGATCTTCACTGTGTGGGTGCGACCACTCTCGACGAATATCGTCAATATATTGAAAAGGATGCCGCCCTTGAGCGCCGCTTCCAAAAAGTATTAGTGGATGAGCCTAGCGTTGAAGATACCATCGCGATTTTGCGTGGTCTCAAAGAGCGTTACGAGCTGCATCACCATGTGGAAATTACCGATCCGGCGATTGTGGCAGCGGCCACCATGTCGCACCGTTATGTGTCGGACCGTAAATTACCCGACAAAGCCATCGACTTGATTGACGAGGCGGCATCGAGCATCCGTATGCAGATGGATTCTAAGCCTGAATCCCTCGACAGATTGGAGCGCCGTGCTATCCAATTGAAACTGGAAGAGCAGGCATTAGCCAAAGAAAACGATGAGGCGAGCCGCCGTCGACTCGAACATTTACGTGTCGAGTTGCATGATGTTGAGGCTAAGGCGTCGGAGCTTAATGAAATCTGGCGCACCGAAAAAGCGGCGCTTGCAGGGACTCAGCATATTAAAGCCGACCTTGAGCAGGCGCGGATGGATTTAGAAGTGGCGCGCCGCGCGGGCGACTTGACCCGTATGTCCGAGCTGCAATATGGCCGTATTCCAGAGCTTGAAAAGCAACTGGACTTAGCTTCGCAAGCCGAAATGCAGGATATGACGCTGCTACGCAATAAAGTTACTGACTTAGAAATTGCCGAAGTGCTCTCAAAGGCGACGGGCATTCCGGTTTCTAAGATGCTTGAAGGCGAGCGTGAAAAACTGCTGCAAATGGAAGTGGCACTGCATGAGCGGGTGATTGGCCAAAACGAAGCCGTGGATGCGGTGGCCAATGCGATTCGCCGTAGCCGCGCAGGGCTGGCCGATCCGAATCGTCCTATTGGTTCGTTCCTGTTCTTAGGACCAACCGGTGTGGGTAAAACTGAGTTATGTAAGTCGTTGGCTAAGTTCCTCTTCGATACGGAATCGGCCTTAGTGCGCATCGACATGTCTGAATTTATGGAGAAACATGCGGTTTCCCGTTTAGTGGGGGCGCCTCCAGGCTATGTCGGCTATGAAGAGGGCGGTTACTTAACCGAAGCGGTGCGTCGTAAGCCTTATTCAGTGATATTGCTCGATGAGGTGGAAAAGGCTCACCCAGACGTGTTCAACATTTTGCTGCAGGTGCTGGATGATGGCCGCTTAACTGATGGTCAAGGTCGTACCGTTGACTTTAGAAATACGGTGATCATCATGACCTCAAACTTAGGCTCTGACATTATCCAAGAAGGATTCGGTCACCTAAGTTATAGCGAAATGAAGAGCGCGGTGATGAATGTGGTGACCCATAGCTTTAGACCCGAGTTTTTAAACCGGATCGACGAGTCTGTGGTATTCCATCCCTTGGATGCGGAAAATATCAAGCATATTGCATCTATCCAAATTGCTTCATTGCGTAAGCGTTTGGCAGAGAAAGACTATACGCTGGAGATCACCGACGAGGCATTATCGTTAATCGCCGAAATTGGTTTCGACCCAGTCTATGGCGCAAGACCGCTGAAACGTGCCTTACAGCAAGAGATGGAAAACCCATTAGCGCAAAAATTATTGCGTGGCGATTTGCTGCCCGGTAAACCGATTAAGGTCAGTTGCGCCGGTGGTGAGTTGGTATTCGAGCAATAATTTACGCGGATGCTTACCGTGCTAAATGCAGCTTAACCTAAATAAAAAAACCGAAGTCTTAGACTTCGGTTTTTTATATCTACACGCTACAGATAAATGTGCTGTAACCCTAAAAGAGCAGCACGCGATAGTGTGGCGTGACTATCAAGGTTTGCATGCAGCTACAACAAACGCAGAGCATTATTTCTTATCGCAAAACAGTTTTATCCGCTGCTGATTCTCGCTAATTGCCGCTTGGCGCTCTTCTTCAGTCATTGCGACCGGCTCTTTATTACCTTCTTCTTGGCGGGTGAGCTTGGTATGAGTCGTTAACACATCTAAATTATGTTTAGCGTTTTCACAAATCGTTTCGGCTTGCTTAGCGTCTTTCTCTTTAATTAACGCTGCTGACTTTTCGGACTCGGACATTTCAGGGGGCGCATCTTTTTTAGCGGGAGCGATATAGCCAATTTTACCAGGCTCGATATCTTCGCTATAAAGTTGCTGCGTTTTGGGTTGTTCCTGCTCCGGTGGCTGCTGACTGTAATGGGTGACACCATTCTCATCGACCCAAGTGTAAATCACCCCGGCGAATACGGGCTGAGTGAGCAGCATTAAGCATGCAATCCGCAGAAACATTGCGCTAACCTTGGCTTTTCTTAACATAAAAATCATCCCTAAGGGTCACCATCGACATGATAGTAAAATATGCTATCTTGAAGCCTACTTCCATTTCAGCTCATAGCTTTATAAGTGTATGCAAAATTCCTCAAATCAAACAGTAAAGAATAAAGGTATCTATTTACTGCCGAATTTATTCACCACCGCAGGCTTGTTTTCTGGTTTCTATGCTGTGATTGCCTCTATGAATGCTAACTTTGAAGCGGCGGCGATTGCGATTTTTGTGGCCATGATTTGCGATGGCTTAGACGGCAGAGTGGCAAGGTTAACGAATACGCAAAGTGACTTTGGTGCCGAATATGACAGCATGTCGGATATGGTGTCTTTTGGTATGGCGCCTGCCTTACTCGCCTACAATTGGGCGCTTGCGGATTTAGGCAAAGTTGGTTGGCTCGCAGCATTTATCTATTGTGCGGGCGCCGCATTAAGGTTGGCACGTTTTAATACTCAGGTCGGCGTTGCTGATAAACGTTATTTTCAAGGCTTAGCGAGTCCCGCTGCTGCGGCAGTTATTGCCGGTAGCATTTGGCTTGGCAATCAGTACAACCTCGATGGTAAGAATATCAGTTGGATTGCCGGATTGATTACGGCCACCACGGGATTATTAATGGTGAGTAATTTCCGTTATCACTCATTTAAGGAAATTGACTGGCGCGGCAAAGTGAATTTCATTGCGATTTTATTTGTGGTTGGCGTGTTTGTGGTGGTGTCGGTGCAACCAGCATTAATTCTCTGTATCGGTTTTTACCTCTACGCCATTTCTGGGCCTGTGATCACCATTCGCACCGTGAGAAAACTAAAAGTGGCGCACATTGTGGGCGATGGCGATCATGAAAAGGAACAAGGCACGGGAGAGGATACCAAGAGTTCGACAAATTCTACGGATAATCCTTAGTCCGACAGTTCCAACACTCGCAAGCTTTATTCAATGAGTCTGTTCTACGGTTCAAGAGTCGTTATTCTTGAACCGTTTTCCTCATTTGACACCTATACATCTATATATACAAAAGTTTTAAAGCGCCCATTCTTAAGGCTATTCGATCTATATAATTCCCTGCACATCGATGCCGCATATGCCAAACTTATCAACCCGAGTGACAAAGATTGCAGCATATTTATCCGATATTTGCAGTTTTGCTGGTTATTTGCTCACTTGACGTGATTTGTTAAAAAAGCCCTTGCACAAAAAGTTCTGCTGCCTATAATGCGCATCCACTGACACGGCAGACAGCGAAAGCAAGCGCGGTATCAGTCAGAATCGAATGCAAATTGTGCAGTTGATTCGATAGCCTCAAGAAGTTTGCAAAAACGCCTTGACGCGACAAGGGAAATGCGTAGAATACGCAGCCCTGACCCGCTGAGCGGTAACGCGAAAGCTGAAGGTCAAATGCTCTTTAACAATCTAAACAAGAAATCTGTGTGGACACTCACAGCTATTGAGTTAATCGAAATTACTCTGCCGTTTGGCGAGTAATCAAAATTTACATCAATGAATGAGTGTTCATAGCAATATGTACAACGACTTATTAACTTAAGTCGATTCAGAATTCATTGAGTCGTTTCTTCGGAAACAAAAAAACTTTTAATTGAAGAGTTTGATCATGGCTCAGATTGAACGCTGGCGGCAGGCCTAACACATGCAAGTCGAGCGGCAGCACAAGGGAGTTTACTCCTGAGGTGGCGAGCGGCGGACGGGTGAGTA
>NZ_NHRI01000028.1:0-47567 GCF_003129585.1 Shewanella sp. BC20
TTTATTTCGCTTTTAGCTTTTGCTTGCCAGACGTACCGGATAAGTACTTTTTTCTGAGGCCTGCTCCATATTCATTGTCCATGATATCAACCATGCCATTGAGGATTTGGTTACGCAGTTTCTCTTCTGCTAACTCACGTTCAAGGCGCTTGATCGTTTCGGCAGGGGTTTCTTTTGACTTAGGCATAAGGGGATGCTGAAAAGGTTTCGACCAATCGAGTCTACCATGTTTTCGAAGCCAAACGAGTACGGTTGAACGGCCTTGAATACCAAAACGGGTTTGGGCTTGTTTGTACGTCATTTCGCCTTTTTCAACACGCTCTACAACGCCTAATTTAAAGGCTAATGTGTAATCTCGTTGTGTGCGCTTACTGCTTGAGTTAATTGATGTTGTCATAAAGAAATCCTCTTTATGTCAACGTATTTCAGGACGAGACACTGAACATTAAAAAAGCCTGCATGTAGCAGGCTTTTTTATTAGACATTACAACGCGTAATTAGTCTTTTTTGTACACGTCGTGACAGCCTTTACAGCTCTTGCCTGTGTTCATAAAGGCTTGCTTGATTTCAGCTTGGTCACCTTTTTGAGCCACAGTCGCTAAAATAGCGGCATTTTCTTGGAAGGTTTTCATCTTAGCGTCGAAGTCAGCCTTATCTTGCCATACTTTGGCTAGCGCTTCGGTATCACCTTTATCTGAACCTGCAATAAAGCCTTCGAAAGGAATGTGCGAAAGAGCAGCAACATTGTTGGCGCGCATCGCGAAGGTTTCAGCTTCGAAAGGTTTTTTGCCTTTCATCATAGCACCCATATCGCCAAAGTTATAAGCAATCAGGCCAAATGCAGATTGGCGATATTCAATCGCGTCCTTCGCATCTTCAAAATTGTGTGCTTGTGCAGTTGAAGCCAATAAGGTACCGGCAACGAGAGTCAGGAGTAATTTTTTCATCGTATTCTCACAAATTAGCGTCGAAGTGTGACATTGCGCTCCTATTGTACACAAATTAACTCAATGTACTAGAAGCATTTTTGTCAGTTTTTGTCTAGGCAGGAGGGATAAACGTAACAAGTTATTTGTTGGTTGAGTAAATCTGCTAAACTGCCGTTGTAATGCTTAAACAATACTACTGGGGCGATTATGCGAGCCAATTGGGACTTAGTTTTAGAGAAAATATTGAGCCATGGAAACTATGAAGAACTCTCAGTGTTGTTCCATTTATTGCTGACAGAAGAAGAGCGCAGTGCGATCGCGGGACGATTAAAGGTATTTCAATTATTACTCGATGGTGAGATGAGCCAGCGGCAAATCGCGGCGGAATACGAGGTCAGCATCGCCACGATTACACGCTGTTCAAACTATTTAAAGAATATGGCACCTAGCCATAGAGAAAAAATTCAACAGCTCATCAAATAAGGTCGCTGTGGTGCCTTTATCCTTAATAGCCTAAAACATTGGGGTGACAGGCAACTTATGACGACGATAAAGCGTACGTCTTACCAAAATGTAGAAGCTGTAGCTTAAGAGTAATATGGCTAATAATGGGTAAAACTTTTCGGGTAAAAACTTAAAGATGGACAATGCACCTAGCAAGTATAAGAAGGGTAATAGGTCATAAATCATCTTAGGGATCCCGCCTGATTTCCTACGTTTGATAGGGTCGGTACGACGGTTTTGGGAGCGCATAGTGTAAATTCTTGCGCCAAGCACAAAGATGACAGCTGCAGCAATCAAAGCATAATTGGGTTCGAGCAGCATAAAGCTTGCGATGCCCAAAGCCATATAACCATAAGGTAAAGCTTCATATACAGGTTTTGTTAACATATGCACTCCGTCGCGTGATATCGAAATAGGTTTAAAACCCTAATATTCCAGTTAAAAATGCTAAATCTATCTAAAACTTCCGTGCTTACCTTTAGATTATAAACATTTGTTGATAAAAAAAGCACCTCCTTATGTAAGGAGGTGCTTCATTATCTTGCTCGGGTTAGTGAGCTTTAGGCGTTACGGCCTAGATTAGCCGCGGCAACCGCAACCGCCATTGCCATCACAACCTGTTTTTGGTGTGTCGCACGCTTCATGATCGTGGTCATGGTGATGATGACCATGATCATCAGCACCGCCACAACAGCCACCCGCATCTTGGCTTGAACCACCACAGCATCCGCCGCCGTGGTCATGATCATGGCTGTGTCCATGGCTACCACATCCGCCGTGGGCATGGATATGGCCATGGGCAACCTCTTCTGCAGTTGCAGCGCGAACATCGATAATTTCAATGTTGAAGCTTAGAGCTTGGCCCGCTAAAGGATGGTTGCCATCAACGATGACCACATCATCTTTGACTTCGACAACTTGCACTGGGCGTTGACCCATTTCTGTCTCGGCAATAAAGCGCATACCAGGAACGATATCTTCGATATCACCGAATGCTTCTAATGGCACAGCTTGACGCAGACCATCGTGGTAAGGACCGTAGGCTTCTTCGGCACTAATAGTCACATCCAGTGTTTCGCCCTTGGTTTTACCTTCTAATGCAGCTTCTAATCCTGGGATCAGGTTTTCTGCACCGTGCAGATAGAGCATAGGTTCGGCATCAAAAGAGTCTTCTAAAAGTCTGCCGTCTTGATCTGATAAACGGTAATGAATGGTTACCGCGCTGTGTTGGGTGATCTTCATATCGCCTCCGGTTCGGAATGTGCGCGCATAATAACGTGCTTTTGGGGCGCTGGCGATAATTTGAAGTTGCTTATGTTAGATATCGCACAGCTTTTTGTTGGCGTGATGAACAGCCATTTGGAGAGAAATTTACGCCAAATTGTTGATGGATATCGCTTGTGGTTTGTTGGCCTCGAAAGTGGGTTTACATAGCCTAATCTAAAGGCATTACGACATGCTTGATATAATTGATTGAATTTAAATGTTTAAAAATAGATGTATTTGTGCGTCATTACGTTTACGTCAACAGTTTTCTATTGATGAAATCGCATTTTTACCCTAGGAAAACTTGATATTAATGAATGTTAAGAGGCGAATTTGAGGCTGTGAAAGATTTGTTCATAAATAATCCAGTTAGGGGGTTGACAAGGCTAGGTGAAAAAGGCAATTCTGTTTTACATCACATTGACATGGATTAGCCCAAACGTATGCATAGCCTAGGTTTTGTAGTAATTACCATTATTACAACCACCACTACAACCAGAGTGGGGGCGGGCTGATACACCCTAAAGAATTTTAACGACGAGCCCGCTTCCCACAAAGAAGCGGGCTTTTTTGTTTCTAGCTTATGTTTCTTAGTCGGGCGCGGTACAGGAGATCAAGATGAAAGTAATGAAATTTGGTGGTACCTCGCTTGCAAATTGGCAGCGATTTTCAATGGCGGCGGATATCGTGGCCAAGGCGGCGAAAGCAGAACCTGTGGCTACAGTGCTCTCTGCGCCCGCGACAGTGACAAACGCCTTGCTAGAAATGGTCGATGTGGCGGTAAAAGGGGAAGATTATTCGCCAGTCATTCAACACGTTGAGCGGGTGTTTACTTCGCTCTATCAGGATGCGGTCAGTTCTGGACTCTCGAGCAGTCAAAGCGAAGTGTTGTTCGCCGGACTGAGTGCGCAGCTTGCACGTTGGCAGGACAGATTACGCGGTATTACGCTGCTGCAGGAATGCCCTGACGGGGTGCGCGCCGAAATCGTTGTTGCTGGCGAGCGTTTGTCTGCTGCTTTGATGGAGCAAGTCATGCTGGCAAAAGGTATTACTTCATCGCAGCTAGACCCACGTGAGTTGTTTTTAGGCCGTGGTCGTCCGCTCGAGTCCGTGGTGGATATTGCCGTCAGTAAACCGCGATTCAAAAATCTTGCCCTCGATGAAAAACGGGTTTGGGTGATGCCCGGCTTTACTGCCGCCGATGAAGACGGCAAGGTCGTGACCTTAGGCCGTAACGGCTCTGACTATTCCGCAGCCGTGCTGGCCGCTTGTTTAGATGCTTCAAGTTGTGAGATTTGGACCGACGTTGACGGCGTATACAACACCGATCCTCGGGTTGTTACCGATGCTAAGTTGTTGTCACAGCTCAGTTATCAAGAGGCGATGGAGCTGTCTTACTTTGGAGCTAAGGTGCTGCATCCTAAAACCATTGCGCCTATCGCCCAGTTCCATATTCCCTGTTATATCAAGAACAGCTTTAATCCCGATGCGCCCGGCACTCTGGTATCGAATCAGGCCGATGAAAGCGGTCTGCAGGTGAAGGCCATTTCTAATCTGGATAATCAAACCATGTTTGATGTTTCAGGCCCCGGCATGAAGGGCATGGTCGGCATGGCGAGCCGCACACTGGCGGCAATTTCCCGTAGTGGCGTTTCCGTGTCACTCATCACCCAGAGTTCTTGCGAATACAGCATCAGCTTTTGTGTGGCGACTAGTGATGCGGCCAAGGTGAAATCGGCGCTGGAGCAAGAGTTTGAGCTAGAAATCAAAAGTGACTTACTCGAGCCGATTGAAATGCGCCATGACTTAGCAATCGTCTCGTTAATCGGTGATGGCATGCGTACCCATAAAGGTGTGGCGGCGCGGTTCTTCCAGGCGTTAGCGCAGGCGAGTGTGAATATCATCGCGATTGCACAAGGCTCCTCCGAGCGCTCTATTTCAACGGTGATCGAACAGCGTAAGACCAAACATGCGGTTGCCGCCTGTCATCAGGGCTTTTTCGATGTGCAGCAGTATTTGGATGTGTTTTTAGTGGGTTGCGGCAATGTTGGCGCAGGCTTACTCGAGCAAATCAAACATCAGGCGAGCGTGTTAAAAGAACAGCACATTAGCATTCGTGTCTGCGGCATCGTGAATTCAAGCAAGATGTTACTCGATAGCGCGGGTATCGATTTAAACAATTGGCAAAACCTTCTTGCCGACAGTCAGCAGCCAAGCGATCTGCCTGCGCTATTGGCTTGGGTGAAAGAGCAACAGTTATTAAACCCTGTGCTGGTGGATTGTACTTCAAGCGAGCAAGTGTCGAACCAGTATTTAGAGGTGATGAATGCGGGCATGCACGTGGTGACGCCAAATAAGAAGGCCAATACTCGAGACTACGCTTACTACCAAGCACTGCGTCAAACAGCCTTGAAACAACGTCGTCAGTTCTTGTATGAGACCAACGTTGGCGCCGGATTGCCCGTTATCGATAATTTGAAAAAACTGTTATTTGCTGGCGATAAGTTACACAAGTTTAACGGTATTTTGTCAGGCTCCTTATCCTTTATCTTCGGTAAACTCGATGAGGGTATGACGCTGTCAGAAGCGACTAAACTGGCGCGGGAAAAATGCTTTACCGAGCCCGATCCCCGTGATGATTTAAGTGGTATGGATGTGGCGCGTAAAGTGCTGATTTTGGCCCGTGAAGTGGGTTTGAAACTTGAGCTAAGCGATATCGTTGTCGACTCAGTCTTACCTGACGATTTTGATGATTCAGGCGATGTGGAAAGTTTTATGGCGCGTTTAACCGAGGCAGATGCGGCGATTGCGGCGCGAGTGGCAGAGGCGAAAGCGCAGGGTAAAGTGCTGCGTTATGTGGGGCAGATTGAAGAAGGCGCGTGTTATGTGCGTATCACCGAAGTCGATGCTACCGATCCGCTCTACAGCGTAAAAGGTGGTGAAAATGCCCTGGCATTCTACAGCCGTTATTATCAGCCGATTCCTTTTGTATTACGTGGATACGGTGCGGGTACAGAAGTGACAGCGGCCGGCGCCTTTGCCGATGTATTAAGAACCTTAAATTGGACTCGTGAGGTGAGTGTATGAGTTTGACCGTTTACGCTCCCGCCTCTATGGGTAATGTGGGTGTGGGCTTTGATTTATTGGGCGCAGCACTTGCGCCCATCGATGGCAGTTTACTAGGCGATAGAGTCACTATTGCGGCGGCGGATGCGGGGGTGAGCCTCACTCAAGTGGGAGCGTGGGCGCATAAGTTACCCAGTAATCCCGAGGAGAATATCGTCCATCAATGCGCGGTGTTTTTCTTGAAAGCCCTTGGGAAAGAAAACCAAGGCGTGGCATTAACCCTAGAAAAAAACTTGCCCGTCGGCAGTGGCTTAGGCTCTAGCGCCAGTTCAGTGGTTGCAGCACTTTATGCGCTTAACGAGCATTTTGAGCGTCCATACGATAAGCAAGCACTACTCGAACTCATGGGTGAATTTGAGGGCAAGATCAGTGGTAGCGTGCATTACGACAACGTCGCGCCCTGTTATTTGGGCGGCATGCAGCTGATGCTCAATGTGCCCGGAGCTATCTGTGAGCCGATCCCCAGTTTTAAACAATGGTATTGGGTGGTGGCGTATCCTGGGATTTCACTCTCAACGGCAATGATGCGTAAACTCATGCCAGAACAATATGATAAGTCCGTGGCCATCGATTTTGGGCGTTATTTGAGTGCCTTTGTACACGCCTCTTATCAGCAAAACGCCAAGCTTGCGATTCAAGTCTTGAAGGATGTGCTGGCCGAACCTTACCGCGCGGCGGCGATACCGGGTTATGACAATGCTAGGGCGGCGCTCGCCGAATTAGGCATGTTAACCACTGGCATCTCTGGCAGTGGGCCAACGCTGTTTTCGGTGACAGACGATCTTGCGACCGCTAACGCCGCCAAGGCGTGGTTAGAGGCTCATTATCTGACTGAAGCGGGGGGCTTTGCCCATGTGTGCCGCCTCGATGAGCAAGGTACGCGACGAGTCGATTAATTTTCTTACTTTTAAAAGCATTAAGCCCAAGCCTAAAGGCTTGGCACTGATAAGGTCGAGTGAGCATGGAACTATATAATTTAAAACACCCTTCGCAGAAAGTGAGCTTTAAGGAAGCGGTGCAATTAGGACTCGGTAAAGACAGAGGGCTGTTTTTTCCTACTCAAATCCCAGTGTTGCACGATATCGAGGCGCTGCTGGCGATGCCTTTTGTCGAGCGCAGTAAAAAAGTGCTCGGCGCTTGGCTTGCCTCAGAGCTTGGACAAGACGCGGTAGATAAACTGGTCGAGCGTGCCTTTAATTTCGATTTGCCCTTGGTGGCGGTCGATGAGCAGCGCTCGTGCCTTGAGCTTTTCCATGGGCCAACTTTAGCATTCAAGGATTTTGGTGCGCGCTTTATGGCGCAATGCATCAATGCCTTTGCCCAAGACTCGCGCTTAACCATTCTAACCGCGACCTCGGGTGACACTGGGGCAGCAGTGGCCGATGCCTTTTACGGCCTAGATAAAGTCAATGTAGTCGTGCTCTATCCTAAGGGCAAAATCAGTGAGCTACAGGAAAAGATGTTCACCACCTTAGGTAAGAACATTCACACTGTGGCAGTAGCGTCCGATTTCGATGCTTGTCAGCACTTAGTCAAACAGGCTTTTGAAGATAGCGATGTGCGTGATGGCTTGCATTTAAACTCGGCCAACTCAATCAATATCAGCCGTTTGCTGGCACAGATTTGTTATTACTTCGAAGCGGTCGCCCAATCGAAACAGCGCCATGAGGCCGATCCTGTGATTGCCGTGCCCAGTGGTAATTTTGGTAATCTCACCGCGGGCTTATTTGCCAAAGCCATGGGTTTACCTGTTAAACGTTTTATTGCCGCCACCAACGCCAATGACACTGTCCCACGTTATTTAGAGAGTGGTGATTGGCAACCCAATCCCACTCAAGCGACTATGTCCAATGCGATGGATGTGAGCGAGCCAAGTAACTGGCCGCGTGTCGAGGCCATTTGCGAGAAACTCGGTTGGCCATTGGCGGACCTAGTGGGGATACGTTTATCAGAGGCGCAAACCTCGGAGGCGCTGGCTGAGTTACATGCCAAAGGTTATGTGTCCGAGCCCCATGCAGCCATTGCAGCCAGAGCCTTAACACTTAACTTAGTGCCTGATGAAGTGGGAATATTTTTAGGTACGGCGCATCCTGCCAAGTTTAAGGACGTCGTGGATAGAGAGCTTAACCTCGATTTACCTCTGCCTGCAGAACTTAAAGCGGTGAAGCATAAACCCGTACTCTCGGCTGAATTAGCCGCTGATTTTGCTCAGTTAAAGTCACATTTATTTGCGGTGTTAAGCTGAGGTGGCGAATCGCCATTAAGCAGCAGGTAAAAGGGAGTCGATTGACTCCCTTTTTTACAAGTGTAAATGAGGCTCGAGAGAATTAATCAAAGCTTATCATCCATGGTGATTATCAAACCTTTATATAACCATATGAAATCAAATTAATATTTGTAACTTAGTGTATTGGTTGTCGTTAAAGGGATGTGAGTTGCTTCACAATTAAGTTGAATCGAATTCGTTATGTTCGCCCGCCTATTTAGGATTTAACAATTGGATAAACTGTTTTGTTTAAATGTGCCTTATCAGGGATTTGCCTTATCTTTTTTCTCTCAAGTTGCGCCTTAGAACCCCCTCAATTACCACGGCGCATTAACGAAGCCTATGATTTTGAAGTGACTCACTGTGACAGTTTTGCGCTAGTCACAGGTGTGAGTCGCCATGCCAATAACCTTGCCGAAGCAAAACAATCCGCCGCCTTACAAGGAGAAGAGTTAGGAGGCACCCATATAGTGTGGCTGCAAACGGATATGGGCGAACCAACCAAAGTGGTGGCGATAGTGTATAAGTGCCTGCTTTAAATCGGATACCTTAAGCGACGGCTTTCTTACGGGAGTTCAAGCCATGGCATCCTCAGTTGATGCAGACTAAGCTTAGGAAGGCGATGGGAACGCCGCGGATCTAACGGTAAACTCACTGCGTTAGACATTCTCGATGAGGACGAGAACAACCGATTATGGGGCGACTATTGTGCCTAGGTTCGTTTTTCAGCTTAGCCATATCCTGCTGTTATGTGTTTTTATTTTCCCCGCTTTAGGTGCTCCATCTGAGGCCGAAGCGCCCGTTTGCTTAAATCCCCTCAAAGTGGGCTATAACGATTGGCCGCCCTATGCCTGGGAAGATCCACAAGGGGAGGCGCAGGGGTTAGATGTGGAGCTGCTTCGTGCCTTTGCCGAACACTTAGGCTGCGAGGTCACTTTTATCAATGTGCCGGCTAAGCGTTCGCATCAAATGCTGAAAAGTGGCTCCTTAGACATGATGATGGGCGCCACTAAAACCACTGAACGTGAAGAATATGCCTTATTTTCAGCTGCCTACCGTAATGAAGAAGTGCGCCTGTTTGTATTGGATGAAAACAAAGACAAGATCCGCTTAACCCAGTGGCAGGATATTTTTAGCCAGAAACTGCGTTTGTTAGTGCCTATCAGTGGTTGGTATGGGGTGGATTATGAGCGGACACGGCAGCGCTTGGAGCAAGAGCACCTGTTGATACTCAGTCCCGATGCCGATAAGTCGGTGCAAATGCTCACCTATGGCCGTGCGGATCTGATTATTGGTGATGCCATGGCCATGCCTTATATCGCCAGTCAGCATCAAGGGGTGAGGTTATCACCGCTAAAGCCAGTGTTGGACCGCAACCAAATTCACTTAATGCTCAGCAAGCAAACCCTTTCATCAGCGCAATTAAAGCAATTTAATGCTGCAATTAAGGCGTTAAGTACTAACGGTGAAATAGCCCGAATTGTATATAAATGGCAGCAAATTTCGTTGGCGCAGCAAACGAAAACCAGCCATCAGTTTAATTCGCTCTCCGCGCAATATGCCGACTTACTCACCTTCGATTAAACCTGAGAAATACCGTTAAGATTATCGGTATAGCAAATGGTAAGCCTATGACACATTTGCTAAAACTTCTGTTGCCTTCAGTTACTGCTCTCTCTATCAATTTCTGCTAGCTTGTGGGATTACTTTGCCAGACTTTGGGTCATCATTCGTCAATCACGCCCACTAGAAAGTCCATTGCTAACAATAACAATAGGATAGAGATTACACATGAAACTTCGTCATTCTGTTGCCTGCTGCATGCTCGCCCTTGGCACTTTGTCCGCAGCCCACGCCATCGCTCAACCCGCCAGCAATCAAGGTTATTACCGTGCGCCAGCATTGCATGACCAAACCTTAGTCTTTACGGCCGAAGGCGATCTTTGGACTCAAACGCTCGGGCAAAAGGCGGCGACGCGCCTGACCACTTTACCCGCCGAAGAGTTAGGTGCTGCCATCTCCGCCGATGGTCAATGGGTGGCCTATGTCGCCAATTATGAGGGCGCGAGTGAAGTTTATGTCATTCCTGTTGCGGGTGGTGTGGCCAAACGAGTGAGTTTCGAAAGCAGCCGAGTGCGCGTGCAAGGCTGGACCGCAAAGGGCGAAGTGCTTTATTCCACCGACAGTGGCTTTGGCCCTGCGAACAACTGGATGTTGCGACTGGTGAACCCTGAGACATTGGCGACGACCGACCTACCACTTGCCGATGCGGTAGAAGGGGTGGTCGATGCCAATAATCAATATGTGTACTTTACTCGTTTTGGCCTGCAGGTCACCGGCGATAACGCTAAGGTTTATCGCGGCGGCGCTAAGGGTGAGTTATGGCGCTTTAAACTCGGTGGCAAAGACGAGGCGCAGTTGCTCAGTGGTCAGCATCAAGGTTCGGTGCGTCAGCCTATGCTATGGCAAGACAGACTCTACTTTATCAGCGACAGCGATGGTAACGACAATCTCTGGTCCATGGCTCTGGATGGCAGTGACGCAAAACAGTTGACCCAATATAAAGATTGGCAGGTGCGCGGCGCGCGCATGGACCAAGGTAAAGTCGTGTTCCAGCAGGGCGCAGATATTCATGTATTTGATATCGCCGCTGCCAAAGACTCATTATTGGATATTGAATTAACGTCCGATTTTGCCCAGCGCCGCGAGCATTGGGTAAAAGATCCTATGGATTATGCGACCTCAGCGAACCTTGCGCTTGCGGGTGATAAAGTGGTGATTACTGCCCGCAGCCATGTGGCGATTGCGGGAATTGATGGTTCACGTTTAGTGCAAGTGGCACTGCCTGGTACCTATCGCGTGCGCAATGCGATTATGAGTCAGGATGGTAAATCGGTTTATGCCATCAGTGACATGAGTGGCCAACAGGAAATTTGGCAATTCCCTGCCGATGGCAGCAGCGGCGCGAAGCAACTCACCAAAGATGGCCATACCTTAAGAATGACGCTGAGTCTGTCAAACGATGGCCGCTACCTTGCCCACGACGATAACGATGGCAATGTGTGGTTGCTGGATCTGAAGAAAAATTCCAATCAAAAAATCATCAGCAACGGTGAAGGGCTTGGCCCCTATGCAGATATTCGCTGGTCGGCAGACAGTCGTTTTATCGCGTTAACTAAATCCGAAATCGGCAAGCAAAGGCCACAAATCGTGCTGTATTCTGTGGACGAAAATAAGGCTCAAACGCTCACTAGCGACAAGTATGAGTCCTATTCGCCGACCTTTAGTCGCGATGGCCAGTGGTTATATTTCCTCTCCAATCGCCAGTTTACTGCGACACCAAGCTCACCTTGGGGCGACCGCAACATGGGGCCTGTATTTGATAAACGCAGCCAGATTTTTGCGATTGCCTTAGTGAAGAATGCCAAGTTCCCCTTCAGCAAACCCACAGAGCTGACGGCTAAGACGACGGAAAAGGCAGACTCTAAGGATAAACCTACGCCGGTAAAAATTGATTGGGCGGGAATTGGCGAGCGTTTATGGCAAGTACCTGTCGATTCAGGCAATTACAGCCAGTTAACTGCCATTGATGGTCGTCTCTATGTGCTCGACCAAGCGATTGGCGATGACACTGAGCCTAGCTTGATGACGATTAAGTTTAGCGATCAGCGCCCTAAAGCCGAAGTGTTTGCCGAAGATGTGGCGAACTACAGTGTGTCCGCCGATGGTAGCAAGTTGTTGCTGCGCAAAAAAAGCAATGAAAAGTCGCTGCTGATCGTCGATGCGGGCGACAAGTTGGGCGATACCGAAAATGCCAAGGTGCAAACGGATCAGTGGCAATTAGCAATTTCACCCACCCTAGAATGGCAACAAATGTTTGAAGATGCTTGGTTAATGCACAGGGATTCCTTCTTCGATAAGAAGATGCGCGGTCTCGATTGGCAAGCGACCAAGGCCAAGTACCAACCGTTACTTGACCGTTTGACCGACCGTAACGAGTTAAACGATATCTTTATGCAGATGATGGGTGAGCTAGACTCGTTGCACTCGCAAGTGCGGGGTGGCGATCTGCCAAAAGACCCAGACGCGGCCAAAGGCGCGAGTTTAGGCGCGCGGCTACAACAAACTAACGATGGGGTAAAAATTGCCCATATCTATCGTAATGATCCTGAACTGCCAAGCCAGGCATCGCCCTTAAGCCGTATCGAAGTCGATGCGAAAGAAGGCGATATGTTACTCGCCATCAATGGCACTCCTGTGACTAATGTGGCCGATGTGACTCGTTTATTGCGTAATCAGCAGGATAAGCAGGTATTACTGGAGCTTAAACGCGGCGGCCAACACCATAAAACCGTGGTGATGCCGGTTAGCACTCAGGTCGATAGCCAATTACGTTACTTAGATTGGGTTAACCACAACGCGGGCGTCGTGACCGAGGCGAGTAAGGGCAAGATTGGTTACCTGCACTTATACGCCATGGGCGGCGGTGATATTGAGAGTTTTGCCCGTGAGTTTTACACCAATTACGATAAGGACGGTTTGATTATCGACGTGCGTCGTAACCGCGGCGGCAATATTGATAGTTGGATCATCGAAAAACTGTTACGCCGGGCTTGGGCCTTCTGGCAGCCAACCCATGGCACACCGAATACCAATATGCAGCAAACCTTCCGTGGACATTTAGTGGTGTTAACCGACGAGCTAACGTACTCAGATGGTGAAACCTTCTCGGCAGGGATTAAGGCGCTGGGCATTGCACCGCTGATTGGTAAACAAACTGCGGGCGCGGGCGTGTGGTTATCGGGTCGTAACTCACTCACAGATAAAGGCATTGCGCGGGTCGCCGAATATCCGCAATATGCGATGGATGGCCGCTGGGTACTCGAAGGACATGGGGTGACACCGGATATTGAGGTGGATAACCTACCCTTTGCGACCTTTAACGGCCACGATGCGCAGCTCGAAACGGCCATCAGCTATATTAAGGATGAGTTGATTAAGCAGCCTATCCCCGCATTGAAGGCGCAGCCTATGCCGGCGAAAGGAATGGCAGAAGACATAAAAGCTAAGTAATTAGCTTAAAAAATAGAAATTTAACTAAGGTTTAAGTTAGCCGAGTTAAGCTGGCTTAGTTCAATGTTAGGGTGTTGTCTTGTGGTTCCCGAGACAACACCTTTTTTTATGCCCATTCATTAGGACGTGTTGACGTTTCGAGATTAAATTTTGTTCGCTCTGGCAAGCTCGTGATCGCGAAACGAGGAGTGAGGTGTAGTTATTCTACTCAAATAACGAGTGACAAAGAGCAAGAGCTTGCCAGACGAACCCTTCGGGCAGCGTTTGGCTGGCGTTTCTGCTGCGTTATCGCCCGTTTATGTAGAATAACTAGACTGCACGGGCTTTGCCTTGCATAAAAACCAGCCAAGTCGCTGCAAAAATAACCCTGAAACGTCAACACGCCCTAGTGCTTTCGCTGGCATCAACATAGGCTTGCAGGGTGTTGACTTGTTGTTGATTCACCATTTGCTCCACAGTTGCGGCTCTAGCCGGATCGTTGTGACTCAAATAGTAAGCCGTGGGAGCCGAAATCCCATCGTTCGTTCCCATCGCGATATTGACCATGTCCGATGCGACCTGATACTTCATTTTGGTTGCTTGAATATGAGCATATTGCTCAACACCCGCCTTCACTTTGCTTAAGTCTGGCGCATGAGGTTGTGGGATCGGGTACACCTGCGACAGTTGTTTTGCTTCATTAGATAGGGTCACAGTGCTGGCGCTGGCCGGTGTGGCTGCTGCCGTACTCGTCGTGGTTGCTGCTGGCTGTTGATAGGGGGTTGCAGTATTACGATAGGCTTGGATTTGCATGGCTTACCTCGAGTGTGGGCGTGCGATATGGCGTTATCATACGGTAACTGAGCTTGAGCTAAGCTGAACGGGTGGGGAAATAGGTCATCGGAGAGGGCAAGTTTATCGCGATAAACTTGCCCCAAATCGTTAAAACTTAATTTGAATGTCTGTCGCTAACGTATTGGCGATAAAGCAGTTTGCGTGTGCTTTTTCGTGAATTTTCTCAAGAGTCTCAGCAGAAACCTCGACACCTTCGGCAAACACGACCTTAGGATTTAAGACCATTTTTGTGACTGCAAGCTTGCCGGCCTCGTTTTTCCCTAGCTCAGCCGAAGCCTCGTCGACATAGGAGGCGACAGGGAGACGTTTAAGATGAGCAATGGCGAGGAAGGTCAACATATGACAGGAGGATAACGCCGCAAGCAGGCTTTCCTCTGGATTAACCAAGTGTTCATTGCCCTTGTACTCGGGGGCAGAAGATGCCTGAATCGTTTGACCGCTGCCAAACGTAATGCTGTGGTCACGGCAGAATTCGCCTTCTTCGGCTGGAGAGGTTTGCCAATTCACCGTTAAGTTAAAGCCCATGTTTTTCTCCTCATTGCAGGACATCAGGGCACTATAGCTTAGCTAAAAAGACTTCTCCAGCATGGGGCGCACAGTTTAGTGCGCCGCCTTTGAAACGGTTTAGATCCCACCCGTTAACAGTAAGCTGCAAGTCAATACACTGCCGGTGACTATACCGATGGGAAGATGGCGCGGGCTGTAGCTTAGGGTCAAAATCACTAACATTGCGGCCAGTGAGATGATCCCCATAAATAAAATGCTGCCATAGGCCCAACCTTGTCCCTGGGCGCAGGTACTTAGGCTGATGATTAATAACAGCCAAGCAAACAGGGTTAACAGGCGGCTCTGCCACTGCGATGGCGGGCGCTTAAACACATCCTTAAAATGGCCAAACTTGGCTAACGCAAACAGCGCAAGGGAGAGATAACTGAGCCCGAGAATGCCGAGCACTGGGATAAATTCTGGCATCATGATTTTGCTTCCTCCAAGGGAGACGACGAGGCAAGTTCGTTAGCATAACTCGGATCAGGTTGTTTTCTCCTGACTTTTTCAACGGTTGCGGTATTTTTTCGACTCGGTTTTTGCCATGTTTTCACCACGGCCGAGAGTCGAGTGCTGGCAAAAAGCATGGCACAGCCCAGTAACAGCGCGAGCACATCAAACCCCACCAGTGCCCATTGTTGGCTGCGGATATTATCAATCAAGTGGCTCGGAGACGTGGCCGCATTTAACAGCGGCAGTGCGCAATAAAGCGCTCCGATAAGCATCAAGGCGAATTGCCAATGGCGTCGGCTTCGACCGAAAAATGCCCATACGCCCATCACTCCTAAGGCGATAAAGAAACTGTGTACTTCCCAGGCTGATCGGGCGGCAAAATCCGTTGGTAATAGGCGGTTTGCATAGAAAAATGCCGCCGCGCCCAAGGGCAAGCCTAAGATAAACATGAAGTTTAATCCTTCGACTAAGCGCAGGCCACGGCTTGCTTTCTCGCCTTTATCGATTGCCTTTTGCTGTTTCTGGCGCAGACGAATCGCCCACATTAAGGTGCCCGTTGCGACCATGGCGCAGCCGAGTAAGCCGCAGAAGAAGAACAAAATACGCAGCAGTGGCGCGGCAAAACGCGCGGTGTGCAGTGACATCATAGTGTCGTAGGTCACGACGGTTGCCGACATCTCATGGGGGCTGGCGTACTTGAGTTCACCCGTGACACCGTTAAACACTAAGAGTGTTGATTCATCGGTGACGTCTTTACCGGTATTTTGGTAGAAGGTCACTTGGCTATTTTGATCTTTCGGATAGGAAACAATCACCTGCTTGATAGGTGCATCGCCCCATTCAGCCTGAACTTGCGGCAGCAGTTGGCTTAAGCGCACTTGCTCTGCCTGAATGCCCGAGGCTTTTTCTGTTTGTCTTGCCGGATTGAGTTCTTTTAAAAAGGCTTGATTATCCTCAGGATAAGCCGTGCTTACCGTCCATGGGATATAGATCAGCATTAAGGTGATGAGGCCGGTATAGGTGATCATTAAATGGTAGGGGAGGGCAATCACAGAGCTGACATTATGGGCATCTAACCAAGAGCGAGCGCCCTTGTTCTGACGAAAGCTAAACAAGTCTTTAAAGATACGCTTATGGATAACGATGCCGCTGATAAGGGCAATCAACATAAACATAGTGCAGACACCCACAATGTAGCGCGCCGTAATGGCTGGCATGTAGTGCAGGTCGAAATGTAAACGGTAGAAGAAGTCACCGCCGCGGCTATCGCGGACATCGGTGATCATGCCACTGCCATCGGCCTTGGTGACATGCTGCTCGATTTTGCCTCGGCGTTGACCCTTTTCAGGCGGCAGTTGCCACGCAAAGCTCAGCATGGGGCTTCTATCGGTTGGGAAATTGATTAACCAGCGTTGGGTTGCCGCAGCGGAATGCGCTTCAATGTAGTCTTGACCTTGGTCAAGCTGACTCGCTACTTGATTCGTTTGATAGTCTTGAAAGGCGCCGCGGTGGAGTTCTGGCTCTGCCCAAAGGCTCATTTCATGGCGAAAATAACTCAGGCTACCAGCAAAAAAAATCAGCAGTAATACCCAGCACACGAGCAAACCCGCCCAAGTGTGCAGCCATGAGAGGGTTCTAAAAAAAGTTTCTTTCATCTTACTGTCCACACACCTTAAGCAGAGCAAAACATAGGAGGCTAAATAGGCTTAAGTCACGCCACGCATGCCAGGTTTTACGCACACAGAAGGCGTAAATGATGGCGATGGCATAAAACAAAAAGGCCAGCATATTGGCGGTTAAGGTGCTTTCAAATCGAGACATTGGCAGGACTTGGGTCAACATACAGGCTAGTGTTGCCGCAGCGATATAACCCGCTAATAAAGCGGCAGTGGCGCGCACAAACACCTGCAAACCAAACTGGGTCTGGTCTTGCTTAATCCAGCGAATGACGGCGTGATAATAACTCGTCACAGCGGAAGCTGAGGCTGCCGATGTTGGTGTATTGGAAACTGGGATATGAGACATAAGTGCTGCTTATTTCAGTCAATATTAAAACCGTTATGGCGATGTGCCATATCATGCATACCACTCCATTGATTGTTCTTATGCCTAACCCAGTCCACTTGGGTGCATGAGCAAAGGAGAGTCGCTACTCGGCTTGGAGTATAACCTAGTTTATTTAAATGATAAACAATATCATTTGCGTTTATCTGTGAGATCCCTAACGAATTTGTGACAGCGTAAACATCACGCTGGAGTCGTTTAAGCGGCAAACATTTCATAATGTGCAATTTGTCACAAATGTTTGGTTTTATTGATGTGATTGATCTTGCTTGTTTAGAATTTGGTTAATTTTTATGCTGTCACTGTGAGCTTAATCAAAGCAGGCGTTCTGTGCTTTTGGCAAAATGCGGCGCAACTTTCACATGGAATCCGTTAGTGCGCCCTATGCAAACACATTCAAAAAATGGTGAAAAACACCTATCCGAAAACGCTATTCTCCTCTCAACGACCGATCTGAAAGGCAACATTAAGTATGTCAATCAAACCTTTTCGCAGATCAGTGAATATAGCGTTGCCGAGTTGCAGGGGAGCCCGCATAACATAGTGCGCCATGGTGATATGCCATCAGCCGCCTTTAAAATGCTTTGGGAACGGATAAGAAGCGGCAAACCTTGGATGGGGATTGTCAAAAATAGAACAAAAAACGGTGGCTATTATTGGGTGAATGCCTACGTCGCCCCAGTATACGAAAATGGAAAAATTCATGAATATCAATCTGTTCGCCGCCAAGCAACGCCAGAACAAATCAAGGCGGCCGAGGAAATCTATCAAGGGATCAATCAAGGACAACAGCCCAAGGCGCTGAAAAAAGACCGCTTAGGATTTCGCGGAAAAAACCTCGTGGCGATGTTGTTTACCATCGCTCTAACCGCCTACTTGGCAACGTATTCGCCCATTTTAGCCGCCCTTGCTGGTGGACTGCTTGCCTTGGGTCTGTGGTACATGCTCATGCAACCCTTTCAGGCATTAGTGCAGGTGGCCAGCAATATTATCGATGATCCCGTTGCTATGGGGGTTTACACCGGCAGGCAGGATGAAATCGGTAAGCTAGATCTAGCGCTGCGATTTTTGATCACCGAAATTGGCGGCGTAGTGGGCCGAATGGCGGATTCTGCCAGTGAGATCCAAGAGCAGAGCGTGAATCTGAAACAAACCATCACCAATACATGGGAGCATGCCGATAGCCAGAGCGCGCAAACCACACAGGCGGCAACGGCAATGGAGCAAATGAGCGCCAGCTTTGCCGAGGTAACGGATAATATCCATCGCACCGCATCCGAGATGGTTTCTAGCCATGAGGCGGCGCAGCGCGGTCATTCACGGCTTGAAACCGTTATCGAGGCGATACATCAACTGAGTGTACAGGTGAGCCATTTCTCCGATGTGGTGCAAACGATTGAGCAGGACAGCCAAGCGATTCATCAAGTGCTAGAAGTGATCCGCGCGATTGCCGATCAAACCAATCTGTTAGCGCTGAATGCCGCGATTGAAGCGGCGCGGGCGGGGGAAAGCGGTCGCGGTTTTGCGGTCGTTGCCGATGAAGTCCGGCAGTTATCTAGCCGAACCAGTCAGTCGACCTCACAAATTGAGCTGATTGTAAGCCGCTTTAAAGACAGCACACAAAAAGCAACCTCGACCATGACGGCCGGACAGGAACAGGTTAAGCGCTC
This sequence comes from Shewanella sp. BC20, assembly GCF_003129585.1. Classification (NCBI taxonomy): domain Bacteria; kingdom Pseudomonadati; phylum Pseudomonadota; class Gammaproteobacteria; order Alteromonadales; family Shewanellaceae; genus Shewanella; species Shewanella sp. BC20. Next base: position 18,732 of record NZ_NHRI01000028.1, read on the forward strand.
TGTGTCCTTGGCGCAGGATGCCAGCATTGCCTTTGGCGAGTTGTTATCTTCTATCGCGCGCATCAATTCCTTAAGTGATGACAATGCCGCAGCCATGACGCAGCAGGCATCGGTGGCGGCGGAAATCAGTCGAGCCATCCATGTGATCAGCGATTTGGCGCAGCAGAGTTTAGAGCAAACACAGGATGCGGCGGCGAGGGGCGATCAGGTTTCGCGCTTATCCACTAAAACCCACCATCTGTCACAGCAATTTTGGCAGCAGAGCGTACAACGTAAGTATTAACCTTTGTTATTTGACTGGTTGGTTTATATTTTTGTTGCTGATTATAAATCAACCAGTTAGCTGTTTTTTAAGTTCCCTTCGCGTGTCATTTCTTTGATAAATCTCACATTTAGCGACTGCTAATACCCGTTTAGCTCGAAATATTTGTCTAGGGGGCTTGTGTTTTATTTGCCATGCCCCAAGCTCTAATAGTGAAGCGAAAAAAAGTAAAGACACTAAAAGGGACACCCTATGAAAATTAATCTTTCTGGTCACCATGTCGATGTTACTGATTCTGTAAAAGAACACGTTAACGAAAAGTTTTCTAAAATCGCCACTCATTTCCCCACACTCATCGGCCTCGATATCATTATTGCTAAGGAGCATGGCGAGTTTCAGGTTGAAATTCGAACAAATTACGAGGGTAGTCGCATCTCAGCATCGGGTACGGATGAGATCATGTATCCCGCGATTGCCGCCGCAGCCAAAAAACTGGATGCAGCACTAAAACACCGTAAAGGTCAGTTGAAAGCGGACTTACATGAAAAGCCAACCTGCACCACGGCACCTATCGCCCACGAAATTATCCAAGAGATGGATTTGCGCTAGGATTAAGCCTTCGGATGCAATAAAAAAGGGCCAACTGGCCCTTTTTTATTGGTTGCGATTTGTCTTAAATCAAATGGTTAAAGGCAGAATATTTAGAGCCTGGCATTTATAAGCCAATCCTTAAATTTGCCGCATTTCTTAAATCAAAGAGAGCTGCAACCCCTTAAGCACGGCTTGGGTGCGGTCACGGCAATCGAGTTTAGACAGTATGATGGAGACATGGTTTTTGACCGTGCCTTCGGCCAAAAACACCGCATTGGCAATTTCTTTATTGGAAAATCCCCCCGCCATAAAACCTAAGATCTCCCGCTCGCGTTGGGATAATAAGTCGTGAGTCGGACCGTTTTGCGCTGTTGCAGAGGATTGCTGCATCTGTTTAAGTACTGAGGGTTCAATCAAGTGTCCGCCCAGGGCCACGGTTTCGATGGCCTCTAGTAATTTATCCAGAGAGACATCTTTCAATAAGAAGCCATTCGCGCCCGCCAGCAGGCTATTTAAAAACAATTCACTGTCATCAAAGGTGGTTAACATAATGACTGGTATGGGGTTTTGTGCGGCGCGAAGCTGTTTTAGCAGACTGATACCATCGAGTACTGGCATACGTATATCGCTTAAAAGCACATCTACGGCATCCGTTTGCAGCCGTTTTAGCGCCTCTTGCCCATTCTCGGCCTGCCAGCTCACCTCAATATGCTGTGAGATGGCAATCAAGCTGGCGATGCCCTGACGTACAAGCTGCTGATCTTCCACTAATCCTACTTTGATAGTGCGCGCCGTGGGCTGACCATAGGTTGTGACTTTATGCTGAGATTCCATGGGGGATTCATTCCTTGATTAAGCGTGTCGGTTTACATGGCGCATTACAATGCGTTGCCGCGCGGCAGACGAATCATTAGCGAGCAGCCTTGAGTACGCGAACTATCTACGCCTGTGTCATTAGCTTGCAAACGCGCACTGCCGTGAAAGGGGGATAACCTTTCTTGCATGCTACTTAGCCCAACGCCCTGAGAGGGGCTTTGGCTAATTCCTTGGCCATTATCTTTAAGGCAAATGATAAGCTCCGCCTGCTCCTCTTGCATCGACAGCGTGAGTTGATTGGCATGGCCATGGCGCACTGCATTACTGATCCCCTCCTGCAGCACGAGCAATAAGGCTTGTGCCAGTTCAGTCGACTGGAGCGGCATTAACGATTCGTACCGCAGGCTAACATTGGGCAAACGGCTTGCAATGGCATCGAGCGGCGGCGTTAAATCGAGACCAATATTCACCCGCTGCGCCCGAACTACGGCGCGGATGCTCTCTAATAATTCCTTGGCAAGCGATTTACTCTGATTGACTGTGGGTTTGAGCTCCGAAGGCGCTTGATGACTTAAGAGCTCAAGTTGCAACGATAACGCCGTGAGCTGGTGGCCGAGAATATCGTGCAGATCCCGTGAGATCCTTAACCTTTCTTGCTGCTCGCTCGTTTGGCTCAGCAAGGCTCTGGTGGCGATAAGTTGTTGATTAAGATGTTCCTGTATCCGGCGAGACTCGCGCTCGGATAATCTCGCTTGGCTACTGCTGTAGGCAAACAGTTGAAACCCCATATAAATAAGCACATTAATCATCACATTGTTTGAGGTTTGGGTGTGCAGGATCAGGTAATAACCAAGATTGGCCAATAGGATCTGTGCTATTGCGACGCGGCGATTAAAAAATTCTGGCAAGAGCGAGGCCCAAATTACCAGCAGAATGGGGAGCAATGGATGTTGACTCAACAGCATCAATCCGAAGACGCTGCCGACGAGTGCGGTGCTTAACAGCCTGCTTAGGTTGAGGTTTTTTCGAGGGAAGTTCTGTGTCGTTAATAACCAGAAGAGCAAGATAAACAAGGAATACAGGGTGATATGGCTAAAGGTCGCGAGCGTGGGGAGCTTTGCTTGCATATCCTGATTGAGCCCTAGCCAAGCAACGAGCGCCCAGGTGAGGCTGCCTGCGCCAATCAGCATAGTTTCTGCTCTGATTAATCGATTTCCCTGCACTGATTGGTTTCCTTTTATTCATGTTGCCATCCATTCTAAGGCAAGAATGCAATAAGTCACTAAACCACTAAGTTACTAAACGACTCAGTCACTAAACTAACTAAGTGTCACTGTGGCAAAGGTGGCACAGTGTCAGTGGCTTCATAAGCAATTTGATTTATTTCATTAAATTGTCATCAAACTTGGCTTGATCTTCTTAAGCGGCTGGCATAATTTGGCCTTATGCACAAATTTGCCGTTTACTTCACCCACACTACGACCACAACTGCTTCGGCGGTGCGTGCGTAGCGATTTGTGCTTAAAAGAATCGATTACTCAACCCCGCCCAAAGTGGCGGGGTTGTTTTTTCCGTCTTTTGGGCAATAATGCTGGAGAATGTGATGGATAACATGAGCTTGCCTAAAACTGCGCTGTTAATTATTGATATGCAGCAGGGACTGTTTTACGCCGATGCGCCGCCCTTTAATCGGGAACAGGTGCTAAATAATATCAATCTGTTAATTGCCAATGCCCGCGAGGCAGGAGCACCGATTTGGGCGGTTCGCCATACCGGGCCGGAAGGTTCACCCATTGCTGCCGGAACGGCAAATTGGCAATTGATTGAATCCTTAGCGATTAATCCGCAGCTGGATAATATCTTTGATAAAACTAAGCCAAGTTGTTTTTATCAAACCGGATTTGCAGAGGCGTTAACCCATGAGGGGGTCAGCGAGTTGGTGATAGTGGGGATGAAAACCCAGTATTGTATCGATACCAATTGCCGGATTGCGGCTGAACTTGGCTGGCAGGTGGTGTTAGCCGACGATGCGCACACTTGTATGGATACGGCGCAGCTCTCCGCAGAGGCGATTATTGCTCACCACAATGCCACGCTCCAAGGCGCCTTTGTGCGTTTAGCCAAGAGTGCGGATATCGTATTTCGTTGATGTCCAAAAACAAAAACGCAGCCCTTAGGCTGCGTTTTTTGATATCAGAATCAACTTATTCTTGAATGTCTGCGTTGTGATACACGTTTTGTACGTCGTCACAATCTTCTAATGCGGCGATAAACTTATCGAAGGTTGCAACATCTTCGCCTGACACAGGGGTCATGTTTTGCGGTACGAAGGTGATGTTTTCCACTTCGAAGTTAATGTCTGGCATCGCATCGGTCAGTGCAGTTTTCACTTTGAAGAACTCAGTGTGCGGCGCGATAACGCTGATCATACCGTTTTCCACTTCGACGTCGTTTACATCGGCATCGGCCATCATCAGGATCTCGAGGATGGCATCTTCGTCTTCACCAGGGAATACGAAAACAGCAGATTGATCAAACATGTGGCCCACAGTGCCTGGGGTGCCGAGTTTGGCATCGTTCTTCACGAAGGCTTGACGCACTTCGGTGAAGGTACGTTTTACGTTGTCGGTTAAGCAGTCCACGATAACCATGCAGTTACCTGGGCCGAAACCTTCATAACGGGCTGTATCATAATCTTCACCGCCGCCACCTTTGGCTTTATCGATTGCACGTTCGATAACGTGTGCTGGCACTTGGTCTTTCTTAGCGCGTTCGATTAAACGGCGAAGTGATAAGTTGCCGTCTGGCTCAACGCCACCTTGCTTGGCGACTACGTAAATTTCTTTACCGTAGCGCGAGTAAAGGCGGGTTTTCTGGCCAGCTGTTTTCGCCATGGATTCTTTACGGTTTTGATATGCTCTGCCCATCTTGATCTCGTTAGCTCAAAAAAATTGCGCCGATATTAGCAGTTTTAAGTCTGATTGTGCAGTCACTCTCGCGGGAATTATTGCGGATAAAGCGATGGATACCACATTTTAAGATGGCATTTATTGCTGAAACTTTTGGCTTGGGGAAATAGGCAATTCGGTAATATCTATACTAAGGTCTAATGCCATAAGCGCGATAGAGTGCTGATGATAGCAAGATAGTTTATATTTCCTATGGGCGAATAGTTCAATTTAGTCAGAGGGATAGACTCACTTTATCGTTCTCGATCTTGCCTATTTCGCAAAGCTTTGCGAATCGAATGGCAAAGGATAGCCAGTGAATGTCCGCTTCTCTCACTCCCCTAGTGCGTGTATTCAGTGAGAAACATTATGGAATTACAACATAAAGTCGCCATTGCGCTCAGCTTTGTTTTAGTCGTACTCAGTAGCCTTCTTCTCAACGCGATAGCGCTGTCTGGTCTCACGCAGGCGCTGATCTTGGGGGGAATTGTCTGTGCTTGGGTGCTGTGGATAGTGCAGCGCTTAGTGAGCCATTACACGCCCAAATCTGAGCAAGTAACGAAGGCATTCAAATCAGTTAACTCGCCAGAGCATGAGATAAGCGTACAAACCAGTAAGATTGCGATTGGCTCGGCCGAGGTGTCGCATTTTATTGATCTATTAAATAAATCCATCGAGTCCAATGGCGAACATGCCAGTGCCATTGCGGTGGCGGCGTCACAGTTAAGCCATACCACGGCGCTGTTAGGCGACAATGCCACGCATATTTTAGGGCAAACTCAAGAAGCGGAGCGTTTAAGTGTGCAGGGGCGTACCCAAGCACAAAAGGGCGTATCGGCGATTGAATCCCTCAGTGGCGACATCAATACCGCCGCACAGCAGGTGCAAGCACTAAAATCTAAAGCCGAACAAATTCAAAAAATTACCGAGGTGATTAACTCGGTTGCTGAGCAAACGAATTTATTGGCTCTCAATGCCGCCATTGAGGCCGCTCGGGCGGGAGAGCAGGGGCGTGGCTTTGCCGTGGTCGCCGATGAGGTCCGCAGCCTTGCGGGCAAAACGGCGGGCGCAACCAAAGATATTGGCAAGATGCTGCTCGAGATCCGCGCCGAAACCGATAAAACCTCGGGACTGATGGAGCGGGTAGTCTCGCAAACCGCCGATGTGGTGATGGCAATGGGGACACTCGATGGCCACTTTACCGACATTTCGACATCTGTTACCCATTCGGCGCGGGCTCTGGGTGATATGGAAGACTCACTCAAACAATATAATCATACCACCAATGAGATAAGTGGTTCGGTGAGCCAGATCCGCGACTCCCTTAACGTCACTGGCAAGCAAAGCCACAAACTCTCGGAGCAGGCGTTTACCCTGTCTTTAACCACTGAGGGTATTTTCAGAGCCTTAGCGAATTGGGATACCCATACCTTTGACCAGCAAGTGTTATTACTCGCCAATGAAGCGGCTAAAGCCTGTGGCGAAAAACTCTCGCAGGGATTAGCTAATCGTAGTTTTACCGAGACTGAATTGTTTAATCCGCAATATCAACCAATTGCGAATACTCAGCCACAAAAGTACAGCACGGCCTTTGACCGCTATACCGATCAACATTTTCCTGCCATACAAGAGCCGATCCTCGCCAAGCACAGTGAGATAGTGTATGCCGGCGCCGTGGATAGAAAAGGTTATTTCCCGACCCACAATAAACGCTTTAGCCAAGCCTTAACTGGTAAGGTAGAAATTGATATGGTGCATAATCGCACTAAGCGTTTGTTTAACGACCCGACCGGAATACGCTGCGGCGCCCATACTGAGCCTGTGCTGCTGCAAACCTATAAGCGAGATACCGGGGAAGTGATGCATGATTTGTCCGTCCCGATTTATGTCAATGGCAAACATTGGGGCGGTTTTAGGGTTGGATTTAAGGCGAAATCTTAATTAGTGTATTTATTCTAGGTTTAGTGCATAACGACGCAGAATAAAATGTTGACTAGTTGTGATCTTTGGCGCGTATTTGCTTAACAGAATAGAAATAGTTTGGCATCTATTTGCCGAAGTGCTTAAATAACTGGATATTCATGGCGCTGAGATTTTCCTAAGGGTTGTATTTAGGCTTGTCGCATGATGTTTTTATAGTTTTTTGATTTTAAAAGGTAAAATACATCTTGGAGTTTTGTTGTTATAAGAGATGAAGGGAGACTCTTGCCACTTTGATCGATAGCAGTAGATTCTGCTTAATGTGAGTTAAAAGTTATGCAAGCAACACAAGCGACAGTTACCGTTTTGTATTATGACGCGCCAGTCGGGTTAATTATGCACAACGCGGTGTTAGAAGGTTTACCTGTGAGCGATTCCGGTCGTGTGATGATACCTGCGAGTTTTCGTAAGGGAAAATCCATCATCGCCGTGCTTGAAGGTGAGTGTAAAATATTGAACTCACTCGGTGAGCGGGTATTTGCGCAGGCTAATATAGGTTAATAAAAACGAAAAATAGCACTGGCAACACTTGAAACTTAAAGGACGATAAGTGGATTTATCGTCCTTTTTGCGTTTTTGGGGCTGTCTAACTAAGCACGCCGTTTTTATCTGCAGACATCATCAAACAATTTATCGGCCAATTGCTGCAGGATTTCCGCCTGCGGATGGGTATGGGCAAAGGTTCTTAACCCATAAATGCCCATCATCAAGTATTGCGCCCGCTGCTCACTGTTAAGCTCGCCTTGCAACATCCCTTGGGAGGCTGCTAATTCAAATTGTGCCGTCAGCGCATTCTGCCAAAGCATGAGGTTTTGACTGATAATATTTTGGATTTCATAATCTTGCTCTGCAATTTCATTTAAGGCTTTAGTGAGTAAACAGGCTTGCTGGCTATCGCAGCTTAAACATTCGACCACGATATTGTCTAAGTAGGTCTTTAAATTACCCAGCACGGGACGGCTATTGGAGAAGATAAGCTTGAACTGCTCGTTTCTATCCTGCTGATATTGCTCGATGGCGGCGATCAGCAATCCACGCTTATTGCTAAAGGCGCAATAAATGGAGCCGGGATGTAACCCCGTTGCTTGGGTCAGATCCTGCATGCTGGTTTTGGTGTATCCCTTGTGCATAAAGGCGGCCATCGCCCCCCTGAGCACCTGCGCCCTATCAAACTCTGCGTTTCGCATTGCAATCTCACCTCTCACCAATATTTGGGCTGATTCTAACTAATTTTGAACAAACATTCAAAAATGTTCTTGAATGATCGTTCAAATAAGATTATCTTGAATGCACATTCAAGAATGGGGCAACACCAATGACGATTGAACATGCAGCGAATTCCGTGGGTAATTTATTCGATACCTACAAACTTAATGACACTATTACCTTAAAAAACCGTATTTTAATGGCGCCATTAACGCGCTGTATGGCCGATGCGGATTTAGTGCCGACCGATGACATGGTGGCTTACTATGCTCGCCGCGCCGAAGCGGGATTGATTATCTCCGAAGCGACGATCATTCGCCTTGATGGTCAAGGTTACCCAAATACGCCCGGCATTTTTAATCAAGCGCAGATCGCCGGCTGGCGTAAAGTGACGGATGCTGTGCATGCCAACGGCGGCAAGATTTTTGTGCAGTTATGGCATACCGGCCGTGTCGCACACCCACATTTCTTCGGTGGCGGCGATGTACTGGCGCCTTCGGCTGAAAAAGTAGAGGGCAGTGTGCCCAGAATGCGTGAGCTGACCTATGTCACTCCAAAAGCCGCAACTGTTGAAGATATTCAGGGCTTAGTCCGCGATTATGCTAAAGCGGCCGAAAACGCGATTGAAGCCGGATTCGATGGGGTTGAGATCCACGGTGCAAACGGATATCTAATCGATGCATTCTTACACCATGACAGCAACCGTCGTACCGATGAATATGGCGGCACACCGGCCAATATGTCACGCTTTGCCTTAGAAGTGGTTGATGCGATTGCGGCGCGTATTGGTAAAAACAGAACCGGTCTTCGAATTTCTCCCGGCGCCTATTTCAATATGGCTGTCGATAACCGTGACCGCGCCGTGTTTGATTACCTGTTACCTGAGCTCGAAAAACGTGAACTGGCCTTTGTGCATATCGGTATCTTCGACGACAGCATGGAGTTTGATTACTTAGATGGCCGTGTTTCTAGCTATGTGCGTGCTAACTATGGCAAAACCTTAGTGGGTGTAGGTGGTTACAGCGCCCAATCGGCAAGTGAAGCGATTGCCGCCGATCAGTTTGATTTAATTGCGATTGGTCGCCCCTTTATTGCCAACCCAGATTATGTGGCAAGAGTGCGCCAAGGTCATGAATTGGTGACCTATAGCGATGAAATGCTGGCAAGCTTGGTGTAACTCAGAGCAGCAATTGCCGATAAGAAAGGGTTAGCATTAGCTAACCCTTTTTGCTTTTGGTCCAACGATCAATTGGCTTTAGGGAGCGCCCTTAGGGCATTGAGTTTTTGCTGGGCAATCCCAAATACGCACTCTGGGGCATAATGGCCTGCGTGTTTCCCATCATCGCCTCCTAAGGTCGCTGCCGTTTTGCCCAGGAGTAGTGCCATCGCTTGGGTGACATGGCTAATCGCCCAAATATGGAATTCTCCACGCTCAACCGCTTCCACAATGTCTTGGCGTAACATGAGGTTGGCGATATTCGACTCGGGAATAATCACCCCTTGGCTCGATGAGCGGCCCTTAATCTTACACACATCGAAAAAACCTTCGATTTTTTCATTTACGCCGCCGATGGGTTGCGCCTCACCAAACTGATTCATCGATCCGGTAATGGCAATATCCTGCCTCAAGGGCAACTCACTGATGGCGGAGATGATGGCGCAGCATTCGGCCATCGAGGCGCTATCACCATCGACACCGCTGTAGGATTGCTCGAAGGTGAGATAGGTGGTGAGGGGGATTTGCGCGGTTTTTCCAAGGACCGAAGCCAAATAAGCCGTCAGGATTAACACCCCTTTAGAGTGAATGCGGCCGCCGAGCTTAACCCTATGCTCAATATCCAGCACTTCACCCTTACCGAAGGCGGTGGTGGCGGTAATACGATTCGGCAGACCAAATTGATGATCTGAGGTTGATATCACTGATAACGCATTGATTTGGCCGACAACTTTATCGTGGGTATTGATTAATGTCGTGCCGTTGATAAAGCTCTCCATAATATTGTCGTGCAGGCGTGAGACCCGTTGTTCTTGGTTTTTCAGCGCCTGCTCAACGTGCTGTTTTTCAATACATTGACTTGCGGCGGCCTTAGCGCAGAAGTTTGATTCCCTAAGCAGATTGGCGATGTTTGCCGAATGCAGCGACAGCTTTTGTTGGTCCTGCGCCTCACGGGAGCTGTATTCGATAATGCGTGCGATGGCGCTGCGGTCACAGTGCAACATATTGTTATCGTGGACTATGCTGGAAATAAATCGTGCATATTGCGCCTCCGAGATATCGGTTCTGTCCATCACATCTTCAAAATCGGCCGTGACCCTAAATAGCTCACTAAAATCAGGATCATAATGCTGTAAAAGCTGATAGGTTTCGTGATCACCAAACAGAATGATCTTCACATCTAAGGGAATAGGTTCCGGCGCCAATGAGATAGTGCCCGACAGTGAGACTTCCCGCTCCAAGGAGCTTAAATCTAACTTGCGGGAGCGCAGTGCACGTTTCAAGCCGTCCCATACATAGGGGCGCTCCAGTACTTTGATGGCATCCATCAACAGCACGCCACCGTTGGCCTTGTGTAAGCTTCCTGGGCGGATGAGTGAGAAGTCGGTAAACACTGTGCCCCTAAAGGTGGCGTTCTCAACATAGCCAAACAGGCTGTGGTAGCTTGGGCTTTCTTCGACCACAATCGGGAATTTTTGCTCCCCTTGGCATACGATGACGTTGACCTGATAGCGGCGCGGCATTTTCTTTTCAAGGGAGGCGTAGGCGAGGGCGAGTTGCTCCTCACTCTCCTCAAGGAAAATATCTAAATTACTTAAGATATCCGACTGCATACCCGTTAAGAAGGCTCTGACTTCGGGCTGATGTTTGTATTTGTCTTTCAATGGTTTGAAAAAGTGCACCAGCACATCTTTAGCGACTTGTTCGTCGTGTTCCTGTTGGGTATCGCTAAACTCTTCTTCCCATTCGGTATTTTGTCGAATGATGCCGCGAAGTTTAACTTCGAGCCCATTGATATTGCTTTCAAACTGAGCGCGCTCGGCTTCGGTTAAGGCGCCAAAGGAGACCTCGTCATGGGGCTCTTCGCCATTGAGGGCAACCATTTGATAATCGCCCTGCAGGGTTAAACTGAGGCTAATGTTTTTCTGTTTGGCTTCTTCACTCAGCTCTGTCAGCGCGGCTTCTTGTTTTTGTGCCAGTTGGCTTTTGAGCTTTTCGGCTCGGGCATAATACATTTCGTTATCAAAGGCTAAGGGCAGTGCTTTGACCAGTTTTAGCATGAGTTTTTCGATGGACTTTTTAAACTCTTGCCCCGTTCCGGCGGTCAGCTTGAGCACTTTAGGACTGCGAGTATCGTCAAAGTTAACCACATAGCACCAGTCAAACAGTGACGGTTCAATAGGATCATGGCGATTCAGGTAACGCAGCATCATAGTGCGTTTACCTAAGCCGTTTTGACCAATAGCATAAATGTTATAGCCCTTTTCCTTGATCCCCATGGCGAATTCCACCGCCTGTTGGGCACGTTCCTGCCCAACAATATCATCGAGTGGCGTGAGCTGAGCGGTAGACTGACACTCAGGGTTAAGCTGTTTAAGTTCGGATTTACGATAAAGCTGTTGACTCGTTAACGGGATGGCGGGTGTTGCTGTGGGCACGGTATGCATAGAGATCCTTGTTTTTCATCCTGATTATTTCCATTGTAGACAATAGGATAATGTTGTTGTCAATCAAAAGGCGGTAATTTGTCTTTAAATCAGTGTTGTGGCTGACACATGGTTTTTTGCAGATCGACAAGATGAAAAAGCATTGCTTTTCATTGTGTTAGATTTGCTGGTTTCCTCGTAGCGTTATTTGAAACAAAGTAATCGGCGATTGAGTCAAATATTTATGTATTAGTGAATGACGATGATTGAGTGTCTGCGGTAATATCTACCGCAGATGCAGTGCGGGTTAGCGCGTAGAGACGCTTTCAGCGATGAATCTAAGCTGGTGGCTATCAAGGCTGGATTACGGCGTGTGAAGGTGAGGGCGCGTGATGTCCTCAATCAAAATGGAATTGTAGAGGCTACAGTAAGCAAGCTTATGATTGATGTTGTAATTTCACAAAAACAGTTGACGGATTGGGCAAACGACTTGCAGTTGATTGCCGATATGACGCAGTCGCATGCGGTGATTTTACAAGCCAGCGCGGTGGGTGACTATCGCCTACTCGTACAGTCAGCACAATGCCAATTAGCTGATATTGAAGCCCTTATTAGACATTTTAATCTCCAAGCGAATTTAACCCAGCATCAAAGCGCCACCCCTAAGGTCAAAGTTACCGCCTCCTCTGTAGACTCTGCGAATAACCCCTTCAATAAATCTCGTACTTTTAGCCACTATCAGGTTAATCTGCCTGAGGATATCCGCAGCGGCAGTGCCTATCAGCACGCCCTTATCCAAAATATCAGCGCGAACCAGCAATGGTGCGATACTGGGCTTGGCAGTTTGATTTACCTGCCGCTCCTTTGGACCTCGGGGGCGCATTTTGGCGTCTTATGTGTATATCACAGCGATCCTCTACATTTAGGGGATAGGGCGCTGCAACTTGCATCTCTAACGGTTAATAGCCTGCAATTTAATTTGAGCGAGTGGTTAAAGCAGCAAAAACAGGCGTTGGAGGCGCGGCGTGGGCAAGTTTATGCGCCCGATGTGATTGACTTACAAACCTTTATCGATAGTTTTGAAGAGCATATTTGGGTCAAAAATACCCAAGGTGTTTACACCATCTGCAACCACAGTGTGGAGAAAGCCTGGGAGTTGTCCCGCAGTGAAATTGTCGGCAAGACGGATGAAGACCTTTTTGGTAAAGAAATCGCCGAGATTTTTCTCAATGGTGACAGGCTTGCCATTGAAGCGGGAACACCGATTATCGTCGCCGAGTGTTTAGACGGTGAAAAACAGAATAAACACTTGTGGTTAGAAACCCTTAAAATTCCTGCCATGACCTCCGAGGGCGCACTTGCCGGTGTCATTGGCATGACCCGTAATATCTCTAAGCATAAAGAGGTGGAAGAGCAACTCACGCTGGCGACCAATGTGTTTAAACATACCCTCGAAGGTGTAGTGATCACCGACAGGCACGGCAATATCACCGATGTGAATGGTGCCTTCTATGAAATCACTGGCTACTCGCGGGAAGAGTTGCTCGGCCAAAATCCACGATTATTTAACTCGGGTCGCCACGAGAAAGTCTTTTTCGATGCCATGTGGAATCACTTACTCGAGACGGGTAAGTGGAATGGTGAAATTTGGAACCGCCGCAAGGATGGCACTATCTTCCCGCAAAATATCACCATCAGCACCATTTATGATGAGTTAGGTGATGTGCGCTATTTTGTGGCGGTATTTTCCGATATTTCCGCTCAAAAACAGAGCGAGGCCCAGCTAGCCCATTTAGCTTATTTCGATCCTTTGACCCATCTGCCAAATCGCATGAAGCTGATGATGCAGCTTAAGCAAGAACTCAGACATGCAAAAAGGCTCAATGCCCAACTAGCCACAGTGTTTATTGATGTGGATTTGTTTAAACATATCAACGACAGTTTCGGCCACAGTATTGGTGACGAAATGCTGGTGGAGCTGGCTAAGCGGTTACGCAGTCAGCTGCAAGAGCAAGATGTGTTGTCGCGAATTGGCGGCGATGAGTTTGTGGCGCTGATCTCGGGCATCCAAAGCCATGAGGATGCCGCCGCGGCCATTAACCAATTACGCCAAGTCTTTGAACAGCCCTTTGTGGTCAGTACTGGGGATCATCTGCGTCTGACGGCAAGTATGGGAGTGTCCATCTATCCCGATGATGGCAGTAATGCCGATACTTTGCTGCGTAACGCCGATGCCGCCATGTATCGCGCTAAGAGTGAAGGCCGCAATAACTTTGCTTTTTACACTGAGTCGCTCACTAAGCAATCCTTTGAGCATCTAAAACTGCAGAGTGCGCTTTATGGTGCCCTTGAGCAGAACGCTTTGTATTTGATGTATCAGCCTAAATTGGATTTAGTCAGCCGTAAAACCATAGGGGTTGAGGCGCTACTGCGTTGGAATGACCCCATATTGGGGCAAATTTCCCCAGGGGTGTTTATTCCCGTCGCCGAGAAAATCGGGCTGATTTACGATATTGGTTTGTGGGTGCTCGAAACCGCTTGCCTTCAAGGCGTGCGTTGGCTTGCCGAGGGGAAACCTTTTGGCCGAATCGCCGTTAACGTTGCCGGACAACAGCTACAACGTAGCTCCTTTGTTGAGGATGTGAAACGCACCCTGACACAAACAGGATTGCCTGCCACTTGCCTTGAACTTGAAGTGACTGAAAGCGTGATGATGCATAATCCCGATGTGGCGATTCGCGACTTAAAGCTGCTAGGGGATCTTGGTATTGAGCTTTCGGTCGATGATTTTGGTACCGGATACTCCTCCCTTAACTATCTGAAAAAACTGCCGATTCATAAGCTTAAGATTGACCAATCCTTTGTGCGGGATATTCCCTTCGACACCAACAATACCGCTATCGCTAAAGCCGTAATTGCTCTAGGGCATGCGCTCAAATTAGAGATAGTGGCAGAAGGGGTTGAGACTCAAGCACAGGCCGAGTTTTTAACCCAAAACCTGTGCGATCAGGCGCAGGGGTATCTCTTCAGCCGTCCGCTATTACCCGCGGATGTTGAGGCGTTTTTAGCGAAAGCCTAAGCGCGTCTAGTGAAAGCCTAAGCGTGCCTATCGATCATCAGGCTGATTAGGCACGATTAACGCCGTGAGCAACTGACAGATGCAATGCAACTGGTCGCTCTAGCGGCTGTCTGTTAACATGGCGCCATTATTGTTTTTGGTGATCTTCCATGTCTTTTAGCGCGCTTTCCTTACATTCTCAGTTAGTGAATACCTTAGCCGAACTTGGCTATCAGCAGCCCACGCCTATCCAAATTGAAGCCATTCCCGCTATTTTGGCAAAACAGGATGTGATGGCGGGTGCACAAACGGGAACAGGGAAAACCGCAGCCTTTGCTCTCCCGATTTTGCAGCAATTACTCCTCGATAACGAAAGCCAAGATGCCCCTAAAGATATTCGAGCCTTAGTGCTAGTGCCGACTCGTGAGTTAGCGGTGCAAGTGCAGCAGAGTTTTGTGAAATATGCCAAAGGCACGGAGATTCGTGTCGGGATTGCCTACGGCGGCGTGAGTATCGAGGCTCAGCAAGCCGAATTTAAGGCTGGCATCGATGTGCTTATCGCGACGCCTGGGCGCCTGCTCGATCATCTGCGTCAAGGTGCACTTAATCTTAAGCGTTTGAGTGTGCTGGTATTTGATGAAGCCGACCGTATGCTCGATATGGGATTTATGGATGAAATCAAAGCCGTGCTCAAGCAAGTGCCCGCGCAGCGACAGACATTGCTGTTCTCGGCCACCTTAGACGATTCGATTTTCGGTTTCAGTAAAAACCTTTTGCGTGATCCCAAGCTTATCGAAGTCGCGAAACGCAATACCACGGCCGCACAGGTGGAGCAGCGGGTTTATGCCATCGACAGTGACCGTAAAACCGAGTTTGTCAGCCATTTAGTGCGTAGCAAAAATTGGCAGCAAGTGCTGATCTTTAGCCGCACTAAGCAGGGGGTCGATAAGCTGACCACTCAGCTCAATCAACTCGGGGTGGCAACGCAGGCATTTCACGGTGACTTATCCCAAGGCGCAAGGGAGAAGGTTTTAAAGGATTTTAAACAAGGACTAGTGCAGGTTTTGGTCGCGACCGATGTCGCCGCTCGTGGCCTCGATATTGCCGACTTACAGTATGTGATTAACTTCGAACTGCCCTTTATTGCCGAAGATTATATTCACCGTATCGGTCGCACTGGGCGTGCGGGTAGCGCTGGTTTAGCGATTACGCTCTTTAGCCAAGAGGATGCACTGCTGCTTGAAGAGGTAGAAGCATTGCTCGATAAACGCCTGCCGCAGCAATGGTATCCCGGCTTTGAACCTGATTTTAATAAGATGGAGCCCGAACCAAGACGCAATAGTAAAGCGGCTCAAAAACAGCGAGCTAAGAAGCGCGCCCTAGGCGGCAAGAAACGGTAACGCTAGTTTGCTATCGCGTATGGCTTAGCTTGTGGGTTTAAAGCGTTATCAAAAGTCCTGATTTAGATACTTATCCGCCCCAGAGATGGGGCGGATTTTTGTTTTTCAACCGTTGACGATTCTGCGGTTCTCTTGCGTGGCAGTTTACTAATCTTTCACGGTTCTCACGCTGCCGATGGCATTTGGGGTCGCATCTCGCTCATTGTGTGTCTAGTGACTTGCTTATCAAGGTCTTGTTTTTCAGGTTCTTAGCACAAAATATTAAGCATTAACTAAAATAGACTTCAGCTTGGTTATTACGTTGCCGCTCTTCATTTTTTTCAGTCGCTTCTTTAATTAGCTCAGCTTTTTGGGCTTCGAGTAGCGCTATCTGCTTGGCCTTTTCTTCCTCGGATAAGCTGTCATTGGCGGCAATTTTCGCCATTTCTTCTTCTAGTTGCTTCAGTTTTTCCCTGTCGACTCCGGTGCGTTTATCGAGGATTGCCTGCATGGCTTCCGCTAATCTGTCTTCGGATTTTGCGCTCTCTTCTGTACCGGCAATATTTTGCACATTGCTGGTGTAATGTTGTTTGGCATTGGGCGCAAGCTGGCTATAGGTATCACTGGTTTCAGTGCTTCGAGTTACACCGCCCGATAGGGTGACAGTATCTTGCGGAGCTGTCATTTGAGGGCTCGAACTTTCCGAAGTGCTTGGTACGCCCTGCGTTTGTTGAGTCTGAGCCGATTTTAGCTGGCTTAGTGCAATGGCTGCATAGCTATTGGGATTGATGACCGTCATTTCCTTATTCTCCCTCGTCGATGTTTACTTCCTGATGCCGCGCCAATGGGGCGAATAAACTAAGCAATATCAGGGCCAAGCCCTAGCGACTTTCGTTGGATTTTTAGCGTCAGAAAAATTTTATAAAAATTTGTACAAAAACTTGATCCTTGTACAAGAATGGTCCGTAATATTATTCAAAGTGATACAAGGAATAGCATTATGTACAAGTTTAATCCGCAGCGAATTCAAATTGGGATCAGTGCCTGCCTACTAGGGGAGAAGGTGCGCTTTGACGGTGGGCATAAAAATTCTTCCTATTGTAATCAAGAGATTGCCCCCTTTTTTGATTATGTTCCCTTGTGTCCAGAAATGGCGATTGGCCTAGGTGCACCGCGAAAAAGCATTCGATTAGTGCGCGATGGTGAGCAGATCCGAGTGCAGAGCGGTGATGGCAGCTTAGATGTCACCGACAAACTCAATCGCTTTAGCGATCAAAAGGTTGAGGAATTAGGCTTTTTAGGCGGTTACTTACTTTGCGCCAAATCGCCGACCTGCGGTATGGAACGGGTGACTGAGTACAAAATCGGTACCAATAATGGCACTAAATCAGGCATTGGGGTGTTTGCCCGTAAATTAATGGAACGCTACCCCTATCTCCCCGTCGAGGAAGAGGGGCGCTTGCACGATATGGTGCTGCGGGAAAACTTTTTTACCCGAGTCTATGCCTATCACGACTGGCATAAGATGTGTCATGAGGGCCTAACCAAGCACAAGTTAGTCAAGTTTCACTCCCGCTATAAGTATCTGTTGATGGCCCATAGCCCTAAATGGTACCGCGAGCTAGGGCCGATTGTGGCCAATATTGAAGACTTAGAGCAAACCGCCGAGCGCTATTTTACGGGCTTTATGACCGCCTTAAAAATCAATGCGACCCGTCGAAACCATACCAGCACCTTACAACATATTCAGGGCTATTTTAAAAAGCATTTGAATAAGGAACAGAAGTTAGAACTGTCTGAAATGATTATGAAATATCGCCAAGGGCTTCTCCCTTTGCTGGTGCCTATCACTTTGATTAACCACTATTTGCGCCAATTCCCCACCCCCTATATTGAGGATCAAGTGTACTTAAATCCCCATCCCGAGGAATTAAAGCTGCGCTATGCCTATTAATCACAGTTAGCTGGCGAAAATACGCACTTGAACGATTAGATAATGCATTAAGATTAACGAGTTAAGTAATTTACATGAAACAACATGATTCAAAGGTTGAGGCCGAAAACCTCGAGAGTCGCGAGCTACTCCCGATCGGGGAAGTGTCGCTACTGACTGGGGTTAACGCGGTAACGTTAAGAGCATGGCAGCGCCGCTTTGGGCTGGTGATCCCTGCGCGTACGCCTAAGGGCCATAGGTTATACACACCTGAAAATATTCAACAAATCCATGAGATCAATGCATGGTTAGCCAAGGGTGTCGCCATCAGTAAGGTCAAACCGTTACTGATGAGTTCAGCTCGTGCGACCGAGGATGACCATACTACACTGCAAGAGGGGGATTTGTGGCAGGAGCAGATCACTGCTTTAAATAGCGCGCTGTTTGAACTGGATCAACCAAAGCTGCACCAAATCCTTGATGAAGCCCTTGGCTTATATCCCTTTCAATTAGTGAAACAAAAATTGTTGCTGGCTTGGATGGCGCAGTTACCTGCTTTGCTTGAGCCTCGTTTAGATGCCGAGCTGTTGCTTGCATGGTTAGAAAGCGAGTTAGCCAGCCGCATCGGAGGGCGCGCCAGTTTTGCCGGGCAGGCCAGTTTGGCGCAAATCGGTGTCGTGTGTTTGCCATCTATCCAAGGGCAAAAAACGGCCGAGCAGCACGCGGGTCATTCGAACATGACTCACTCTAGCGTAAGCAACTCAAGCATAAGCAACTCAAGCACAAGCAACTTGAGTATGACTAATCGCTTATATAGCCTGGTTTTAAGCTTAGAACTGGCCGAGTTAAGAGTGTCTGTCATTCATCTTGGTGTACTCGACACCACAAGCCTTGGGCTTATCAATAATCGGCTCAAGGTGGACGCTCTCTTGCTAGTGCCTGAGGCGAATCATCCACCATCGAAAATCTTCGAGCTGCAAAGCTTGCTCGAGCAAATGCCACTTTCCTGTTATCTCATCGGCCCCTTTGCACCGACTCTCACGGCCTTATCAGCGTTTATGGCGCCAGACTTGGCTGAATGGGTTAGCCAAGTTTCGGCGGCAAAAGAGCAACAGAAGAAACAGCTACGTAAGAACAAAAATGCGGCCGAAGCGGAGCAAGGAGGGCAAGCCGATGAACAATAATCAACCCCCAGCTGCAAAGCACGCGTTGATGTGGTTTCGTCAGGATCTGCGTTTAACGGATAACCAAGCGCTGACGGCCGCCTGTGATTGGGTGCGGCAAGTGCCTAGCGCAAAACTCAGAGCGATTTATATTGCGACTCCGAGCCAGTGGCTCAGCCACGATATGGCGCCGATCCAGATTGATTTTATCCAGCGGCATGTGAATTTGCTCGCCCAAGGACTCGCAAGCCTAGGGATTGAATTTGAGCTTATTCAGCTCGATAGCTTTAAAGAGGTGCCCGCTTTTTTAGCGAGTTACTGCGAAAATCTTGGCGTTGAGCGGGTGTTTGCGGGGCAAGAACCCGAAATCAACGAGCAAAAGCGCGACCAAGCCTGTCTCGATGCGGGTATTCCCTTGGTGCTCAGTGACGAGCATTGCCTATTGCCGCCGGGTACTGTGCTTAACTTAAGCGGTGATATGTATAAAGTGTTCACGCCCTTTAGCCGCAAGTGGCGAGAAGTTGCCGCCAAATGCGCTATTTTGCCGCTTGCTGTACCTGCGCCGCTTGGCCCTATGTTACCTGAACCAAAGCCAATCAGTTTTAAAGAACGTTTCCCATTCACTAGCAAGCTAACCTCGAGCGAGCAATGGGCGGCGGGAGAGGGGCAGGCAAAACGTATTCTTACCGCATTTATTCAGCAAAAAGCCCAAGACTATAAACAGGATAGGGACTTTCCTGCTCTCGAGGGGACCAGTGTTATCTCCCCTTATTTGGCGCTGGGCGTGCTGAGCCCAAGGCAATGTATCGCGGCGCTGCTTGGGCGTTTTCCCGAGGTGATTGTCGATGATACTAGCCCTGGGCGAACCTGGTTGAATGAGCTGATCTGGCGGGAGTTTTATCGCCATTTGTTAGTCGCCTTTCCAGATTTATCCAAGGGGCACAACTTTAATCGTCAGGCCGACCATGTGCAGTGGCGCAACAACCAAGCTGAGTTTTTGGCGTGGTGCGAGGGCAAAACGGGTTACCCGATTGTAGATGCGGCGATGCGCCAGCTTAATCAAACCGGCTGGATGCACAATCGGTTGCGTATGGTGGTGGCGAGCTTTTTAACTAAACACTTGCTTATCGATTGGCGCTGGGGGGAGCGTTACTTCCGACAGCATCTTATCGATGGCGATCTGGCGGCTAATAACGGTGGCTGGCAATGGTCGGCGGGCTGTGGCTGCGATGCCCAGCCCTATTTCCGCATTTTTAATCCTATCAGCCAGAGCGAAAAGTTTGATCCAGATGGCAGCTTTATCCGTAAGTACTTACCAGAGCTGGCATCTTGGGGAATCAAGCGTTTGCACCAACCCAATATGCAAAAAACGCCTTCGTTGTTTGAGGCGCCAACGCTGGAGTCTGACTCGGCTTATCCCTATGCGATTGTGGAGCACAATGCGGCAAGGGCGAGGGCGCTGGCGGTACTTGGGGTGCTGAAAAAGGCCTAGGCCATAGGCTCAACCTTACAACTTATCCCTTAGGGAGTTATCTGGATGATAAACCAAGCGAAGATTGAACAGAGCGGTGTGGTTGATGAGTTTATCGCGCTCTATCAAGCATTAAACAAGGACAATCTGCATCTGTTGGCTCAGATCTACGATGACAATATTTGTTTTATCGATCCTATGCATCAAGTGAATGGTTTAACTGCCTTGACTGAGTATTTTGCCAAACTCTACAAAAACGTTGGCTACATTCACTTTGAAATCAAAGAAGTATTGCAAGATGACTCTCAAGCTTCGCTATTTTGGCAGATGCAATATCGCCATCCCAAGTTAAACAAGGGCGAACTCATCCGAGTCGATGGTATGAGTCAGCTTAAGTTTCATCAGCGGATTTACTTTCATCGGGATTATTTCGACTTAGGGCAAATGCTGTATGAGCATTTGCCCTGCATGGGCGGTCTGATTCGCCTACTTAAAGACAGGGCGGCAAAGTGATGACCTCTGTGCAGATCCACAAAATCAACACTGTGCTGATCACAGGGGCAAGCTCGGGTATTGGGCTGCAATTAGCCAAGGATTATCTCGCCGCTGGTTGGCATGTGATTGCCTGCGGGCGAGACAAAGCTAAGCTCGATGCCCTTGCCGAAACCGTGCTGATTGGGGCGACTTGTATCAGCTTTGATATTAATGAGCGTAGCCAAGTCCAAGAGAATGCTCTCCTTATCAAAGATTTACTGACTCAGTGCGCCTGTCAGCTGGATTTAGTGATCCTCAATGCCGGTGGCTGCGAGTATATCGATGACGCTAAACACTTCGACGACAGATTGTTTGAGCGTGTCGTGCACACCAATCTAATAGCCATGGGCTACTGTCTCGGCGCGTTTTTACCTTTAATGCCAAGAGGCGCGCGCTTGGCACTGATGAGTTCGAGCGCGACGTATTTAGCCTTTCCCCGTGCGGAGGCCTATGGCGCTTCTAAGGCGGGCGTGCAGTACTTAGCCGCTAGCCTGAGGCTCGACCTTGCTCAACACGGGATCTCTGTGAGTGTGATTTGCCCAGGTTTTGTGGCGACGCCTCTAACGGCCAAGAATGATTTTGCCATGCCGATGCAAGTCGATGTAAAGGCGGCGTCAACGGCAATTCGCCGTGGGCTCTCGCGCGGCGTAACCGAGATCCATTTCCCCAAACGATTTACTTATTTATTGAAATTGATGTCATTTCTACCAGCCTTGGTTTGGCAAAAATGATCCAACGGTATAACCAGCCAAGGGCGCTTAAGGATGCAGGACGATGAAAAATATTGCCATTGTAGGGACGGGAATTTCAGGGCTGACCTGTGGCTATCTACTCAGCCAATCCCACAAGGTTACTGTGTTTGAGGCCAATGACTATATAGGCGGCCATACCGCGACCGTGGATGTGGAGCATCTTGGTAAACACTATGCGATAGACACTGGTTTTATCGTGTTTAACGACCGAACCTATCCCCGTTTTGAGCGGCTGCTAGCCCGCTTAAATGTCAGTATTTTGCCGACCGAAATGAGTTTTAGTGTGCACAACGCCCTAACGGGGCTTGAGTACAATGGCCATAACGTTGCCAGTTTGTTTGCCCAAAAGCGTAACCTCCTGAATCCACGCTTTTGGGCCTTTTTAAATGAAATTGTGCGTTTTAATAAAAGCTGCAAGGCGATTTATCAGCAGGATAATTACCCCGCTGGCAACTTGGGTGAGTTTCTCGACCGCGAACAGTTTTCTCACTTTTTTGCCGAACATTATATTTTGCCCATGGGCGCGGCAATTTGGTCATCGAGCATCGAGGATATGCGCGCCTTTTCGCTGCGCTTCTTTATCCGTTTCTTTGAGCACCATGGCTTATTAAACGTCAGTAACAGACCGCAATGGTATGTGCTTAAGGGCGGCTCACGCAGTTATATTCCGGATTTAATTGCCCCTTTTAAAGACAGTCTGTATTTAAACAGCCCTGTGAGTGCCATCGAACGCCATGCTGACGGCGTAAAACTCTATGTGAATGGTGAGTGGCAGGAATTCGATGAGGTGGTCCTCGCTTGTCATAGCGACCAAGCGCTTAAGATGTTAACCGATGCCAGCTCGGCCGAAAAAGCAATTCTGGGTGACTTGCAGTATCAAAATAATGAGGTGGTTTTACATACAGATACCAACCTTTTACCTAAGCGAAAGGCGGCGTGGGCCAGCTGGAATTATCGTTTGGATGGCAATCAAAAACGCCCCGCCTCTGTGACTTACAATATGAATATTCTGCAGCGCCTACCAAGCGACGCACCAACCTTTTGCGTAACGCTTAACCAGACAGAGCTGATTAACGAAACCAAAATTCTGCGCCGTTTTAACTATGCGCACCCTGTGTTTAATGAGCAGAGTTTGCAGGCGCAGGCGCGCCGGGAAGAAATCTCAGGACAAAACCATACCCATTTTGCGGGCGCCTATTGGCACAATGGCTTCCATGAAGACGGTGTCCGCAGCGCCTTAGATGTGTGCGCTCACTTTGGGGTTACGCTATGAGTGAGCTCAATAGCGGTATTTACTACGGCATCGTGACTCATAGTCGCTATACGCCAGTAAAACATCACTTTAGCTACCAAATGGCGTTGCTGGCGATTGATTTAGACGAAGTCGATAGCATCAGTGCCATGGGGCGCAGTTTCGCCAGTCAGCGGCGCGCTCTGCTCAGATTTAATCCCAAGGATTACCTTTGCACTTTTACGACTAAGGATAACCAGAGTCGACAGCTTGAGATAAACGAGCCAAGCAGCTATGCCCTTAAACAGCGGGTGCTTGAGCAAGTTGCTGAGTTAGGCGGTCACCAGCCTTGCGACAGAGTGTTGTTTGTTGGGCAGATTCGCCACTTTGGCGTGTATTTCAGCCCTGTGAATTTTTACTTTTGTTATCAAGCACAACAGCCTCTATATATGCTTGCCGAAGTGAGTAACACCCCGTGGGACCAACGTCACTGTTATTTAGTGGATTTATCCGTCCCTAAAACTACGGATAAAGTGTTTCACGTTTCGCCTTTTATGAACCTCGATATGCGCTACCAATGGCATGTTGAACCGCCCGCTGAACGCTTAAACATTGGCATCGAGAATCTACCGAATCAGTCGGGTAAGCGTTTGTTCAATGCCAGCCTGTCGATGACTCGCCAAGCTATCAATGCTCAATCCCTTCGCGCCTTGTTGTTTCGCTTTCCATTTATGACGCTGAAAATTTTCGGCGGGATTTATTGGCAGGCGTTAAAGCTGTTCTTTAAGCGCGTACCTTTTGTTCCACATCCAGCCCAAGTGGAGAAATAAAATGGAAAACACTGCATCGCAATCTTCTGTTATTACGGCAAAATTGCCTGACAGTCTGGCCCGTAAGCTACTGCTTAAAGCATTAGAAAATCTCCCCCACGGCTGTTTAACCTTAGTGGAGGGCGACAAGAGCTATCGCTTTGGTGAGCATCACAGTGATTTACATGCCATCCTGGTGGTAAAGCATCCTAGCTTCTATCGCCAAGCGATGTTTTCGGGCTCCATTGGCGCCGGTGAAAGCTATATCCAAGGTCATTGGACTAGCCCGGATCTCACTAAGGTGGTGCAGCTGTTTGCCCGCAATCTGCCCTTGCTCGATAAGATTGAAGCGAAATTCGGTTGGCTGACTGGATCGGTTAACCGTATGAAACATTTGCTGAATCGCAACTCACAGCAGGGTTCTAAACGTAATATCTTGGCCCATTACGACTTAGGTAATGCCTTGTATGAGCAGTTTTTAGATCGCGAAATGTTGTACTCCAGCGCTCTTTATCCCGATAGCGGAGCGAGTCTAGAGCAGGCGCAGCTGCATAAACTGAAAACCATTTGTGAGCGGCTCGACCTACAACCTGGGCAGACCTTACTCGAAATCGGAACGGGGTGGGGTGCCTTAGCCATTTACGCCGCCAAGCATTATGGCGTGCACGTGACGACCACAACGATTTCGGATGCGCAATATGCTTACGCGAAAGCGCGAGTCGAACGGGAAGGCTTAAGCGATCGCATCACCTTATTGACTGAGGATTACCGTAATCTCGGCGGCACCTACGACAGACTAGTGTCTATCGAGATGATTGAAGCCGTTGGCCATGAGTACCTGCCTGGCTTCTTTAAAAAGCTCGAGTCCTTACTCAAACCCCATGGCCGCATGTTATTGCAGGCTATCACTATCGCCGATCAACGTTACGACAGTTATCGCAAAGGTGTTGATTTTATTCAGCGATATATTTTCCCTGGCGGTTGCTTGCCTTCGGTTCACCAAATGGTTGGACACTTGGCCAAGCGCACCGATATGCAGGTGTGGTCGATTGATGATATGGGCCTCGATTATGCCAAGACGCTGAGGGACTGGCATAACAATTTCGACCGCGCCATTGAGCAAGTGCAAGCCCTTGGCTATGGCGACGATTTTATCCGCATGTGGAAGTTTTACTTAAGCTATTGCGAAGGAGGCTTTTTAGAGCGTACCACGAGCACAGTGCATTTGGTTGCGGTGCGCCCAGATTACCGTTTGCCGAATGCGGTGAGCGGTAACTAAGGTGGTGATGAGATGTCCTCTATGGCGGGAAACATACTCAATATCTCAAAATATCAGGGCTTTATACTCTATAACGCCTTGAGTTTTCAGTGTGTTTGGTGGACTGGCGTGTTGTTTGGCAATCGCGCGCTGTTACTGAGTATCCCTTTGTTAGTGCTGCATTTTATATTACTGCCGCGAGTGGAAACCGCCGCTGCTATCCCTCGGGACTTAAGCACAATGCTTAAGATTGGGTTACTCGGTATGGCGGTTGATAGCCTGCTTACGTTGGCAGGTGTATTTGAATTTTCCGTTTTTCCCGCTTGGTTGGCGTGTCTCTGGTTGCATTTTGCGGTGAGTTTGCAGCATAGCCTTAAGCTTATCCGTGCCTTTGCGATGGTATTACAAGCCATTTTAGGGGCAATCTTCGGCAGCCTGAGTTACTTGGCTGGAGCCGCATTTTATGCCGTGAGCCTTCCCTATGGTGAGGGCGTTTCTGCGGTGTTTCTCGCGATTATTTGGGCTGTGTTATTGCCTCTTTTTATCAAACTCTCGCGCAGCCATAGGTCTATGGGATGAACTATCTAGGCGCGTTATATCGTCGTTAATCCTTGTCTTGCTGGAGAAATCTGATGTCTCATCCTTCATCCATATTGTCAGTGATGTTGTTAAAAAAGCGATATCTCGGCGCCCTGTTTGGATTAATGCTGCCAGTCGCAGGATATAGCGCCACGCCAGCGGCCATCGAAAAGACTATGACCTCAGGGCTGGTTGAGGTTGGTCGAGGTGAGATGGATTGGCTCTGGTTTAATGTCTATAAAGCCAAACTGATGACTACTACGGGGAAATACCAGAGTGGGATTTATCCGCAGTTATTAGACATTGAATATTATCGTGATATTGAGGCGAATGATCTGTTAGAGGCGACGGCAGATCAGTGGCGACACTTAGGCTACACCCAGGATGAAATTGCCAATTGGCTGCAATTACTCAAGGGAATTTGGCCTAATGTTGTGCCCGGCGATCATTTAAGTTTCAAACTCATCGATGCGCAGCGCAGTCAGTTCTTTTTCAATGGTCAGCCGCTTGGCGTTATCGAAGAGCCCAAATTAGCCGAAGCATTTCTGGCGATTTGGTTATCGACCAATACCAGCAGGCCAACCTTAAGGGCGCAATTATTAGGAGAAAAATCATGCGATTGCTAAAGCTTAACTGGGGTAAGCCTGTTGTCTTGGGGTTGTTGATGGCCAGTCTTTTGACGAGCTGCTCCAGCGTCGATGTGAGTGACTATCGAGATACTAATCCCCCCTTAGTGTTAGAAAGCTTCTTTAATGGCCCGCTTAAGGCATCGGGCATTGTTGAGAACTTCAGTGGCAAAGTGATACGTCGGTTTAATGTCACCATGGAGGCGAGTTGGCAGGGGGCGGAGGGCACCATCAAAGAGTGGTTTGTCTATGATGATGGTGAAACCCAAACTCGCATTTGGCGCATTCAATCCCAAGGGGAAGGGCAATACACTGGCACGGCTGACGATATTATCGGTACTGCGGAAGGGGAGGCGAGCGGCAGTGCGCTGCGTTGGCGCTACGATATGCTACTGCCCGTCGAGGGTGATGAATACCAAGTGCACTTTGATGATTGGATGTACTTAGTGAACGACAATACCATTATTAACCAAAGCGATATTAGTAAATGGGGCGTCACTGTCGCCAAAGTGACTTTAGTGATCCAAAAGCATTAACGGTATAGCCTAACTAATAATTTTTCGTTTATTACAGTAGGCTGACAAAACACTTCAATCCTGCATGGCTAAGTCGATGAAAAATTATTGGATGTTAATGCTGGTATTCGTAAGTCTGTCTTTAACGGCCTGTTCGAATATCGATTTTCAATTTGAAGGTCAGTCAGATGAGCAAGTCGACCCTAATCAACCAACAAGCGATCCTATGGTGCAGGATAATGAGCGCCGCGTTCGTGATGCCCGTGAAGATGGACGACTAGAGCCAAGTAGGTTTAAATTCTAGAGCTGGCTTAAATACAAACGTTGGGTAAATCTAGCGAGAGGGCGATGTTTTCAGCCCTTACTGAAAAATAAGGGCTGAACGTTAGAAGGATTAACCCGCTTGGCGACTATTGTCGACCGCCTTTTTATCGTAATACTCAAAGGGAAATTGGTTACGGATCCGCTGCTGTAGGTTGTCATTCACATTGGCAGAAATATGCAGGCGCACGCCGGAGTTTTTTTCTGCTCTAATAGTGCAAGTCAGCTTTTCCGCTTTGGCCAACTGACGACATTCGCGTTCGAAACGCTCGGGGATTTTGCCTTTATGTTGAGTCATGCGACCATCTTTAAAATGCATTTCAAAAATAGTCAGTCCCTTCTTACCTGCAAAGATCAGTTTATAAACCAGAAACAAACCAATCGCGATAAAAACGAGCTTTAAAATAGTGGCTGTCATAATGCCTCCTCTCTTATGTTTATAGGACAAAGATACTCTGGAGTTATTGCTTTTAACAGTGCGCTAACACGCAATTTTAATTTGGCAAAGGAATGATTTTGGCATAGTCTTAAATTGCTCAGGAAATGTACTACTTCAGTTAAGGAAAACGCCATGTACCTATCTAATGCTGACCGTTGGTCTTTATTGTGCAAACAACAAATTGATATTATTGATAAATTGTCTGCACAGTTCCCAGAACGAAAAGTACCGCTAAATGAATTAACCCATGGATGGCGACACTTACAACATCAAGTGCAGGCGGGGGATAGGCCGATAGTGCATGAGCAGATAAAGTAAATTGCTAAAATGACAGAAACAAAAAGCCACTCATCGAGTGGCTTCGTTGTTTTTAATGGTGCCAGCACTAAGAGTGGAGTTTGGGAACGACTGTGATTATCGAGAGTAAGTCAGTTGTTCAGGGCTGTCGATGCTGTGACTTTTACTCAAAATTCAGGTTCAAAATACGGATACAAAAAAGCCACTCATTGAGTGGCTTTTTTGTTTTTTTATGGTGCCGGCACCAAGAGTCGAACTCGGGACCTACTGATTACAAGTCAGTTGCTCTACCAACTGAGCTATGCCGGCGAATGGTGGTGCCCGAACCCGGAATCGAACCAGGGACACGAGGATTTTCAATCCTCTGCTCTACCGACTGAGCTATTCGGGCAACTAAACTAAGCGTTAGTTAACTACTTCAAACCGAGTGCTTAACGCCCCATACGTTCGAAGTGCGCGTATCATATAGTGCTCGCTTTCACTGTGCAAGCCCTTTTAATTCGACTGACCAAGTATTAAACAAAAAGTGCCTTAATTAAGGCTTTATAGAGATGCGAATGGTTTACTTAGTCGAACTATCAATGGGTTAATTCGATTTAGTCGTGGGATAAATGAGTAAAACGGCAGTGGATGACTGGGAATTTTAAATATTCGCAGTGCTAAGGACTAAGCTGTTAATCAGTATTTTGTTTATATGGCGCCATGCTCAAGAACCGAACTTAAGCACTGTGTAAATGATTGATAGCTGGTTAGTCGTAATGTACTTGCATTGAACATTGAAGGAGTTTGAACTAATCCAAATCTCAGAAACAAAAAAGCCACTCATTGAGTGGCTTTTTTGTTTTTTATGGTGCCGGCACCAAGAGTCGAACTCGGGACCTACTGATTACAAGTCAGTTGCTCTACCAACTGAGCTATGCCGGCGAATGGTGGTGCCCGAACCCGGAATCGAACCAGGGACACGAGGATTTTCAATCCTCTGCTCTACCGACTGAGCTATTCGGGCAACTAAACTAAGCGTTAGTT
>NZ_NHRI01000029.1:0-43010 GCF_003129585.1 Shewanella sp. BC20
TCAACACGCTCTACAACGCCTAATTTAAAGGCTAATGTGTAATCTCGTTGTGTGCGCTTACTGCTTGAGTTAATTGATGTTGTCATAAAGAAATCCTCTTTATGTCAACGTATTTCAGGACGAGACATTGACTCAATAAAAAGCCCGTCGATTGACGGGCTTTTTATTGGAATAATGTCTGATATTAGAAAGACGTACGCTTATAACGGCGGTACTCTGGCTTCCAGAAATTATCTTCGATAGATTGCATCAGCAGCTCATCACTCGCAGGCAAGGATAGTCCTTGTTCAATCGCCACTTTACCGACGGCAAACGCAATATGCTTACTCACTGAGTGAATATCTTCCAGTTTTGGCAGGAGTGGTCCTGAGCCATTAATGGCTAACGGTGAGCATTCGGCGAGCGCGCGGCTCGATGCCATTAACATCGCATCTGAGACATGGCGAGCACCCGAGGCGAGTACACCTAAACCAATACCTGGGAAGATAAAGCTGTTGTTACATTGCGCGATTTCATAGGTTTCGCCATCGACAACAACAGGTTCAAACGGGCTACCCGTTGCCACTAAGGCTTGGCCAGACGTCCAGTGCAGAATGTCTTTTGGCGTCGCTTCAACACGGCTAGTGGGGTTTGACAGTGGGAAGATAATTGGACGTTCGCAGTGGCTATGCATTGCACGAACAATTTCTTCGGTAAACAGACCCGGTGCGCCCGATACGCCAATCAGTACCGTTGGTTTAGCGTTATTGACCACATCGAGCAGTGAAATATTGTCGCTGAAGTTATTCCAGTTGCTGATATCGGCACATTTTTGAGCCAATTTTTGTTGGAATGACAACAGGTTAGGCATGTTGTCGAGCAGCAGGCCCCAACGGTCAACCATGCAAACTTGGCTGCGGGCTTGCTCGTCGCTGATACCTTCAGACACCATTTGTGCAACGATAGCTTCGGCAATACCGCAACCTGCGCTACCGGCACCTAAGAAGGCGATGCGTTGTTTGTTCAGCTCAGTGCCCGCGGCTTTACAGGCGGCGAGTAATGAACCCACAGTCACGGCGGCGGTACCTTGAATGTCATCGTTAAAGCAGCAGTAGCGATCCTTATAACGCTCAAGGATTGGCATCGCATTCTTTTGGGCAAAGTCTTCGAATTGGATCAGTGTATCTGGCCAACGTACATGCACGGCTTGCATAAAGGCTTCGATAAACTCGGCATACTCTTCGCCGCCAATACGTGGATGGCGCCAACCCATGTACATAGGATCTTCCAGCAACTGTGGATTATCGGTACCTACGTCTAAGGTAATTGGCAGTGTGTATGCGGGACTGATCCCACCACAGCTGGTGTAGAGTGACAATTTACCAATCGGGATCCCCATGCCGCCAATACCTTGATCGCCTAAGCCTAAGATGCGCTCACCGTCGGTCACAACGATGATTTTTACTTTTTGGCGAGTCGAGTTATTGAGGATGTCGTCGATTCTGTCCTTATTCGGGTAGGATATGAACAGACCACGGTTTCGGCGATAGTTTTTCGAGAAGCGCTCACAGGCCAAACCTACCGTCGGGGTGTAGATAATTGGCATCATTTCGCTGATGTGGTTTTGCACTAAACGATAAAACAGGGTTTCGTTGGTGTCTTGAATGTTGCGCAGATAGATGTGCTTATCGAGATCGTTATTGAAACTTCTGAACTGATCGTAGGCGCGCGATGCTTGTTCTTCAATAGTTTCAATGGCATAGGGTACTAAGCCTTCGAGGTTAAAGAAAATACGCTCTTCTTCAGAAAATGCACTGCCCTTGTTAATCAATGGCGCTTCAAGAATGGCAGGTCCTGCAAACGGAAGATAGAGGGGGCGTTTATTATCGTCCATGGGTAACCTTTGAGTTATTGTTTAAGTGGTTCGGTACGTGCTTGAGACGTGCTATAGGTCACGTAAGGTTATCACGAAATGTGATCTTTGTTGCCTGTGTCGTGCGCTATTTGTGGCTTTTTTTGCAGCACAGGCAATTCTTACTGTTTAAAACAGGCTTCTGTTAAATTGTTGTAAATGCTTTTGCCGAGTAAATGGCTGTTTAACGGCTTTATTGAAACAAAAACGCAGCCTAGGCTGCGTAATAGAATCACTGCATTTCGAGCACTAAATTGATGGATTGATATCCCACAGCGCCTTGGGCTAGCTGGCAGCTATCATTTAGCAAAGGTTTAATCGTTAATCTGGCTTTATTTACCATGACTTGGTTTTGCTCTTCATCTAAGCATGCACTCTTCACCCATTGTGTAAAATTATTCACTACTGGCTTAGTTACTTGGGGTGAATTAGAGGTGGCTGTTACTGCAGTTTTCCTTATTGTTAATTCAGCAATTTTATTGCCCTCTTTGTCCATAGTGAGCACTGATCCCTTAGTGAGATAATGGGATATAGCGTTTATTTGAGAGTGAAAACTGTGTGCGGTTTTCTGCTTAACTTGTTCGATAACCCATACGCCATGTTGTCCAGAAACTGTGAGTTTTTGTGATTTAGTATCAACCAGTAAAGCTGTGTTTTCATCAATTCCAAACGCCGTCTCAGTACCAGTATTTGCGGCCAAGATCAGCAAGCGTAGCTGGCGATCCCGTTCAGTAAAGTGGGTATCGAGAATGCCAAAGGGGAAAAATCCTAAGCCCCCTTCAGGTCGGTAAGTCACTGCTGTAGCTGGAATTGCACCATCACAATTATTGAGTTCACAACGTTCACTTGGCGCCTTTGCTGCATACGTGCCAAAGGTGAGTGCCCCCTCGCTGGTGCCACCAGTAATCATATTATGTTGGGTCATGACTGCTGTGCCAGCACTGGTGCCGCCGATAACGATTTGTTGCTGAGCAAAGCGCTTTTTAACCAGTGTTAAGGCGTCACTTGGTTGACCCTCAGGCGTTAGCCAGGCTTTTAGGGTTAGACTTTGATCGCCTCCGTTGAGGAACAATCCATCCATTTGTTCAAGAAACTTGTAAAGTGTGTTTGGATTATCGCAGTAATCATGTTGACGTTGAGTCTTTGCAGGATAGAGCCTTTGTTTATCAATGTTTCCTTGGAGTTGCTGACGGAACAATGGCAGCATATTACATTCACCAGTGGCAATTCCCTTTTGCAGAGCAGCGTCAATGGGTAGCCAAATCACCTCTGCGCCCGCTTGCTCAAACACACTTAGATAAAAGTGAGCACTCTCAAAGGGATCTCTGGCCGATGCCGTAACGATAGCAATTAATGGCCGCTGTGCAGTCGGTTGCCTTTGTTGACGCTTTTTTAAGGCTTGCTGAACAAACAATCGATAAAGTTCAATAGTCTGTGAACTACGACTGGCATCAAGTATGACTTGCTCTTGTTTACTTGAACCATCCGCTTGCTGTTGTCCTTCGAGTAAATCGAGTAGGGCAAAATACGTTTTATCATCCAATGAGTTGAGTAACGCTGGATCGAATTTTCCAATCTTCTGTTTTAATTCGTTTAAGGGAATTAGCGCGGGGTATTTTTCTGCTGCTAAGCTGGCATTACGTAGATTGGTCTGTTGTGCTTGAGTGAGCATCTCAAGGCTTGGGTGAGCCAAAGCCCGCTCTAGCCATAATGGACTGAAATCATAGCGAATGTCACGTTTGGCGGTTGGCGAAAATGCGGTGTTGATTTTGCAATTTTCAGGTGACATTGAACTACAGGTCTTTATTCCTCCACCAACGAGCATCAGGTCAAATTGTAGCTGCTGAGGAGCTTGTTTTTGGGGTTGTAAAATAGGTAACGCATTGAGGTTGGGAGAAACTAAGACGCCAAAAAAACAGCAAAACGCTAGCAACTTCTTGGATCTAAAAAGTAAGTATTTTGATGATGGATGGTTCATGGTGGCACTCAATAAAAAAGTGTGCGCCATGTATTGACTCGGAGCTTATGTTACGGATAGCCTCTTAACGGGTCAATAACAAAAGACTGTTTTTTATAACATGAACTCTGCAGCAACTCTTTTCCAACGATATCACTATCGTACGTGGTATCTGTCCGAATGGTGGGACGAATAACCTACTGAACACGCTTGTGTTTAGTGGAGTTTTGTTCTGCTGTCTAACTCCCCTATCAATGATTTGATAGACGAAAGGCTTTCTGTAAAACATTAACTAATGCCATGCGTATTGACTCACGCACAGCAAAGCCACGTCTCAAAATTCTAATAAGATGATTTTCGGGAGCTTACCATGAGAAGTTCAGTACTTTTATGCACAATTTTTGGCTTGGCCTTGTCACCTATCGCAGTTGCAGTTGCAAATGAATTAGAAAAAAGTTCGCCAAATCAACCCGCGACAGAATCTGAGGTTGAACGGGTTGCCGTCACAGGTTCTCGCCTTAAGGGCGTGGATATGGAAGGGGCAAATCCCTTACAAAGTTTTAGTCAGGATGAAATCACTAAACGCGGTTATGCATCGGTCAGTGAGTTTCTCAAGGATTTACCTCAGGCTTCGAGTGCCGGAACCTTCTCCGAAACTGGCGGAGTGGGGGGCGCGGATGGCGCTCCTGCGGGAGCCTCTGGTGTGAGTTTGCGTGGATTAGGCTCTAGCTCAACCTTAGTGCTCGTCAATGGTCGACGGGTTGCTGTGGATTCATTTTCAAATGGCTCGGACTCCTTTGTTAACGTTAACGCGATTCCCTTATCTGCGATTGAGCGCATTGATGTATTAACCGACGGCGCCTCATCTATTTATGGCTCAGATGCGATTGCAGGTGTGATTAACTTTATCTTACGTAAGGATTTTGTTGGGCATGAGCTGACCGCTCAATATGGTGACGATACCTCGGATCATGATGCCAGCCGTAAAAATCTGACCTATGCGGGCGGTTTTGCAACGGAGAAAAGCAATACCACTGTCGTATTAGATTACGCAACCCGTAACCCCATTTTTAACAGTGATAGACCTGTCAACGTCACGTTTGAATCGAATACTCGCATGACAATTGATGGTAGCGATTATGCCGAAACCTGGTGTGGTAACGACACCCAAAAGGCAGGCACCCGTTGTAATTATGACTATGTGATCCAGCGGGCTATTCAGCCTGATTACGAAAATGCGGGGGCGACTTTCAATCATATTTATCGATTGGATAATGGTTTAGAGCTATTTGCTGAGGGCATGTATCAAAAAAATACGGGCTCAGCATATGAAGTACCTGCGGGCTATACCGTTGATGTAGCTGGTGACGCGGCGTTTATTCCGCAATATGTGAAGGATATTGATCTTAAAGATGGCAGCGTCAGTGATTTTATCACGGTGAGAACACGCTTTCCTGAGCGTCGAGTTCAGGAATACGATACACAAAGCTACCGTTTACTTGCGGGCCTGCGTGGTGAACTGGCGGAGTGGAGCTGGGAAAGTGCGCTGAGCTACGGCAAGTCGACTAATGAAATCAAAAACATATCTGGTTATATGAATGCGAATTTATTGGACGATGCTGTAGCGATGGGGAAATTTAATCCCTTTAATTTAGGTCGTGATAATACAGAGGCTGAGCTAGCGGCGCTAAGAGATCCCGGAGTTCGACGGGGTGAGTCCGAGGTGCTTTCTGTCGATTTTAATATTAGTGGCGAGTTATTTAATTTACCTGCTGGTACTGTAAGTTCAGTATTTGGCGGTGAATTCCGTAAAGAGGACATATTCGATAAACCGTCGGTTAATGCGGTCAATAACGAGATTATTGGCTTAGGGGCAAGTGATGCCGCAGCAGACCGCACCCAATATGCTGCCTATGGCGAGTTTAATTTTCCACTCACTGAGAGTTTGGATCTGATCGCAGCTTTACGTTACGACCATTACAGTGATTTTGGTGGCGATGTGAATCCTAAAGTATCGCTGCGTTATCGCCCAATAGATGAATTGGTGCTGAGGGCTTCATGGAGCACAGGTTTCAGGGCGCCATCGCTTTCCCAGCTTGGGGCGGGAACCTCCCTTAGCAGTCAATATATTAATTGCGGCGCTGACGAACCCTACAATAGTCTATGCGGTGTCGCGGGTGCTGAGTTTGGAGAGCTAGAATTTGATCAAGAAACCATTGGTAACAAAGGGTTAGAGGCTGAAAAATCTGAGGCATTGAATATAGGAATGTCTTGGAATGCTACTGACAATTTGCAATTTACTGTCGATTATTGGCGTTATGATCACGATGATATTGTCGATATTGATGCTAACACCACCTTAGATGCCTGCATTAAAAATCCTGCAAATATTGTCGATAGTATCGCAGCATTAGGAGACAACTTTGGCTGTGTTGTGGATAGCCAAGGAGATATTAGCTTCTTACGGACGGGTTATTTTAACGTCGGTAACCAATCGACCGATGGTTTAGATTATAAAGTGGACTATCGTCTTGAAACCGATGCGGCCGGCGAGTTTAGCTTTTATCTCGCGGGTACCGAAACCTTCTCCTTTGAGCGGCAATTGACTCCTTCTACACCGAAGGAGGATCTACTCGGTCGTTTAAGTGGCGCCTCTGAAATTGCTCGCCCTGAAAGCGTTATTGATCTCGGTACTGACTGGCAGCTGAATGATTTGAGCGTCAGTATCGCAGGACACTATATCAGCTCATTAGGTGACGGTGATTTTAAGTTTGATAATGAAACCGTAGATAGCTGGCTGACGTTTAGCGCTAGCGTGGGATATGAGCTAAGTGAGCACCATAGCTTGTTGTTGTCAGTGCGTAACTTAACCGATGAGGAGCCGCCTTATGCTTCATCCCCCACTAATGGTTATGCCAGTTCAGTACATGATTGGCTCGGCCGTCGCTGGAATATGAGTTACACCTTCAAGTTTTAATCAGTCTGTGGGCTGGCTTAATCGCGATTAAGCCAGCCCTTTGTCATCCTATTGATGAAGGTATTCCTCAATGAAATCACCCCAAGCGCGGCAAATGCCCGACGCCTTTGTTATCTTATTTTTTATTGTGTTACTCGCAGCAATCAGCAGCTACCTTGTCCCCGCGGGGTGGTTCGCGATGACGGAGATCATAGACTCTGCGGGAAATACCGTTAAGCGAATTGACCCACAGCAATTTTTTATTGCTCAAGATACTGCCCACCATGTGAGTTTGTTTTCCTCAACCGATAAAACGGGATTAGTTAACTTTGCCTTTGATGGTATGACCTCGGGCGACAGAATGGGCTCCGCCGTTGGGGTTGTTGCTTTTATTCTTATTGTGGGCGGCGCCTTTGGGGTGGTAATGGAAACTGGGGCTATTACCGCCTGTATCATGGCCGTGATAAACCAATTACAACGTAGTCAAATATTATTAATCCCGTTGCTTTTTGTTATTTTCTCACTGAGCGGTGCTGTTTATGGCATGAGTGAAGAAGCGATTGCATTTTGCATTGTCTTATTACCCCTATTTAACGCTCTGGGTTACAGTGCGGCAACGGT
Organism: Shewanella sp. BC20; assembly: GCF_003129585.1. Classification (NCBI taxonomy): domain Bacteria; kingdom Pseudomonadati; phylum Pseudomonadota; class Gammaproteobacteria; order Alteromonadales; family Shewanellaceae; genus Shewanella; species Shewanella sp. BC20. The sequence continues at coordinate 7,426 of NZ_NHRI01000029.1, forward strand.
TGTGATGGTGACTTATCTGTCGACCCAAATTGGTTTTGCCACCTCTTGGATGAACCCTTTTAGCGTAGCTATTGCCCAAGGGATTGCCGATGTACCTTTAATGTCAGGTGCGGGACTTAGAATAGCTATTTGGTGTTTGTTTACCGCGGTAGGACTGGCTTTTACTCTGCATTATGCCAACAAACATCGTACTCCTTTGTTAATTAAAACAGAGCAACTTGAGCAAAGCACCTTAAGCACTCAATGCTCTTCCTTTGATATCATAGTGTTGCTTTGCTTGTTTGGCGTCATCCTGTGGGTTATTTGGGGGGGGGTAGCCAAGGGATATTATATTCCCCAAATTGCCAGCCAATTTTTTACCTTAGCCTTACTGGTTGGATTAATTAGCGTTTTATGGCGCAAACGCAGTTTGAACCAAATTTCAATGGCGTTCCAACGGGGGGCGAGTGAATTACTCCCGGCTGCCATGATCGTCGGTTTTGCCAAAGGGGTGGTGTTACTGCTGGGGGGAGATGATCCGCAGCAGCCTTCCATTTTGAATACTGTGCTGCATTATGCGGGTCAATGGCTCGCCTCCTTACCTGATGCTATTGCGGCACTGCTGATGTATCTGTTTCAATCTGTGATGAATTTTTTCGTCGCATCTGGTTCCGGACAAGCAGCACTGACTATGCCTATTATGGCGCCGCTGGCTGATATTGCTGGAATTAGCCGACAAATCGCGGTTTTATGTTTTCAATTAGGGGATGGTTTAACCAATTTGGTCATCCCTACATCCGCCTCCCTCATGGGCTGTTTAGGTGTAGCCAAGCTGTCTTATGGTCAATGGCTCGCGCTGATTTGGCGCTTTCAACTCTTATTGACGATTATGGCGAGTGCGGTGGTTTTATTTGCAATTTTTATGGGATATCACTGATGTTAACTTTAATTCGCAATGCCTTGGTCTACTCTCCACAATTACTGGGGCTACAGGATGTCCTATTTTGTGGGTCGAACATACTGCAAATTGCTAAAGGGATTAAATTACCCAATGCCGCTTGGGTCAAAGAAGTTGATGCCGATGGCTGTATCCTTATTCCTGGTTTGGTTGATCCTTTAGTGCATATTACTGGTGGCGGTGGTGAGGGGGGCTATCATACTCGAACGCCTGAAATGCAATTAACGGATGCCACACTTGCCGGAGTGACCACCTTAGTAGCCGCGCTTGGGACGGACGCGGTAAGCCGCAGTTTAAATGAGTTAGTGATTAAGGCGCGAGCATTAACCTATGAAGGCCTTAGCGTTTTTTGTTACACAGGCTCATATGAGTTTCCGGTTAAAACCATTACTGGTGACGTCACTCAAGATTTAATGATGATTGATAATGTGATTGGGGTTGGCGAGATCGCCATTGCAGATCACCGAGGCTCGCAACTTTCAGTTGCAGAACTCGCACGGGTGGCAGCGCAGAGTCGAGTGGGGGGGATGCTCAGTGGTAAAGCGGGTATTGTATTTGTTCATGTGGGCGATGGCGCATCGGGGCTCAAATTATTACATCAGGTTGCACAGCAATCGGATATTCCTCTGACTCAGTTTTATCCAACGCATATCAATCGCTCACAACCGCTGTTAGAGCAAGGAGTTGAATTTGCTAAAAAAGGTGGGGTCATTGATTTTACCACATCGACCAACCAACATTTCTTAAATGAAGGCGAAGTGTCAGTCACCGCGGCGGTTAAATTTGCACTGGAGCAGGGGGTTGATTTGAGCCGAATAAGCTTAAGCTCTGACGGTAATGCCAGCCTGCCCGTATTTGATCGTGCGGGGGAATGTATTGGGGTTGAGGTGGGGCAAGTCAGCAGTTTGTTTTACGCCATGTTGGCACTGGTTAAAAGTGGTTTTTCACTAGAGCAAATCCTCCCGTTGGTGACATCCAATGCGGCACGTAATCTCAAGTTAACGTGTAAAGGGGGCATTGCTCTCGATAAAGATGCTGATTTTGTTTTGTTAAACAATGATCTCACTATTAATAAAGTCTGGGGTAAGGGCAAACTGTTAGTGGATGATGGGATTGCCGTTAAATTGGGTACCTTTGAGGTTTGCTAGGACGTGTTGAGATGATTCTTTGAGCTAGATTGATGCTTTAGAACAAAAAATCCGAATATCATCGTTATTCGGATTTTTAAATTTCAGGCTAATCTTAGCGAGGCATTGATTTCAGCAGGATTATACGCCGCGGTATTTTAGCGATAAGCCACGGATAAAGTTACGCAGGATCTGGTCGCCACAGGCCTTGAAGTTTTTATGATCTGGGTTACGAAACAGTGCGCTTAACTCAGACTTAGACATTTGCACTTCGGCGAGCGCTAAGGTAGCCATAATATCTTCTTCACGCATTTCTAGGGCAACACGTAACTTTTTGAAGATTAAGTTATTGTTTAATTTTGATACTGGCTTTGGGATTTCAGCCCCTTCACGTAGACCGCGTTTTTCGATGATAAGACCATCTAAAAACTGACATAGGGTCGTGTCGTTACAGGCCTTATAGCCTTCTTCCTCTTCTTTGCGCAGCAGACTAATCATCTCTTCGGTTGGCACTTCTCTTCCAACTTTGGCAAAGATCTTAATCATTTTGGCATTGTTGAAATCAAACACGAAGCGCAAACGGCGCAAAATATCATTGTTAATCATGGTCATCTCTAGGCGCGGCTGCGCTGTCTGGTTTAAGAGCAGACATTATATACCCAAAGCGCCATAAAAGCAGGTGAGTCTATCTCACTGCTAAATACTCGCACCGTTACTGTGAGCGAAATGCTCTCCTGCATAGCGGCTGTGGGTTAGATTAAGCTTGAATGACGAGGTACCAGTAAATAAAAAGCACTGCAAAAATAAGCAAATAGCTTAATCCTATCCAAGAGAGGCCTTTCATTTTTATGCCATAACGATGAGCCTCTGGCAGTTGGGTGCTAGTCATTAAGCGATAGTTGAGCCATGCAAAAACTACTGTAGTCATAAAGGCTAAAATCATCACAAACTCCAACAGTGGCAGTAGGGCGCCCTTGAAAAACAGGATGAGCATTAACCCTAATGCGCTTACGCTGAGCATGATGCCCGTCAGGCGTTTGTCCGATTGCGCGTCGGTTACTGTGGTTTTAGAGAGCAGTTGCCAGCCCATGTTCAAGGTTCGGCTATAGCCATCGATGACAGTGACAGTGGTGCTGAAAATACATAAAAACGCCACTATGCCAATCAAATAGCGGCTTTCACCACCCATGACTTGGCTATATAAGTTGATTAATTGGTTCGCAAATTTGGCGCCAGAGTCGGAAAAGTGCTCACCACTGCCATGCATCACCAGCGCACCTAAGGCCAAAAAGACCACGGCTAACAGAGCGGTGACTAGATAACCTAAGTTGAAGTCTAAGATAGCTTGGGCGGGAGTAACGGGTGATGTCTTTTGTTTTTCCAATAACCACAACGAATTCCATGCGCTGACTTCAATAGGTGCAGGCATCCAGCCCATCATGGCGACCAAGAATCCCACATGGGCCCACTGCCAAGGTGAGGGGGAGACAAACTGGCTTTCTAGCGGTTTTACATGATCCAATGCCAAGGCGACGGCGATTAAGGTGGTGAGCGTCAGGGCGAACATGATGATCTTCGTCAGCCTGTCCAACAATGAATAGTGCCCTAAAATCAATAACAACAACGAACTTATCAGCACCAATAACGCCAACACATCAATAGGTAAGGGGATAAACTGGGTGAGCATGGCGGCGGTTAACATGCAGACCCCAGCGGTACTCGCAATAGAGGCTATCACATTAAGTCCAGTGAATAACCACAGATAACCTCGGCCCTGTTTAAGATAACCATGCAGCAGGCTTTCTCCCGTGGCGGCGGTGTAACGTGCACCCGCGGCAAAGAAGGGGTATTTCAGCAAGTTTACTCCCAGAATCACCCAGGCGAGTTGCCAGCCAAATTCTGCGCCAGAGCGGGTGGATGACACTAAATGTGAAGCCCCAATCGCGGCGGCGGCCATTAACACACCGGGTCCCATGGCTTTTATGCCGAGGGCCAGTTGGGCTGTCCAATTCATGGGGAGAGGTTTTACTTGAGAAGTCGCCATAATACGCAGGGTGTTTCCTTATCCGTTGGAAATGGTTTGCTCGATACTGAGCTATCTAAGCCGTTAAGTCGCGATGTTAACTGTTAAGAATTGTATTTGGCGGCGAGTAGGGCTTCGATGCGTTTTAAGCTTGCCGTCATTTCCACAAGTTGAGTCAACATTGCTTTATCTTCTGTGGGAGCGCTCGTCTCGCTGGTGGTATGTGCCTCACTTAAGCGTTCTTTTTGCTCCAAAATCTGCGCCCTAAAATCGGGGGCGTTGACTATGCCAACCAGACTAATTAAGGCGCCCGCGCCCGATTGTCCCGCAGTTTCTACCGTGAGTTTATGTAATCCCATCATGCGCATAATCGGCCCCTGAATGAGGGCGATATCGGTAATTTTATCTAAGGGAACCGTATTTTCTGTGCGAGTTAATATGCCTCTGCGCACGATCAGCTTTTTGCTGGTTAAGCGTGCACTCATATTGCTGATGTAGCGGCGAGTCCCCCATAACCCAATAGGAAACCAAAGTAATAACAAGGGAATACCAACAATACTTAAGGTGAAGTAAGCGGCCCCTGAGAGTAACCAGTACAAACCTAAATTATCTTCAAATTGGGCTTCATGAATTGTTTGTTCTTGCATGTTCTTCCTCAATGCCAATGTTCCATTTCGCTATCTTGAGAGATCTCAGCAGGAAAATACATGGTTTTTATTGGTAACAAAAGTTTAACTTTTTACAGTCCCCCATTGACTTTGTTTTACAACCGATTACCTTGGTTGTGTTAAAAATTAGTTTAATAAAAGTAAAATAAATTTAACGAATGAAGATTAGGGGATGTAAATGAAAAGACCTCAGATTCTACCCAGTGCTTGTGCTATTGCGATCGCAATGGCATTTGCCCCGAGTATTAGCTATGCAGCCGATAACGGCGCTGACAAAGTTGAACGCATTGAAGTAACGGGCTCTCGTATTAAGCGCACTGATATCGAGGGACCGTCACCCATTCAATCCATTGGCAAAGAAGATATTGCCAACATGGGTTTTGACAACCTGCAGCAGTTACTCGAACGTATGCCTGCCAACGGTGCTGGCGCTTTCTCTACCCGTGGGAACAGCCAAGACTCGACCGCAAACGGTGGTGCTTCAATCAGTTTGCGTGGCTTAGGCCCTGACGCCACTCTGGTATTGATTAACGGTCGCCGTGTTGCGGCAAGTGCCTTTGCCGAAGGTATCACTAACTCCTTCGTCGACATTAACAACATTCCGGTTTCGGCGATTGAACGCATTGATATTCTGAAAGATGGTGCATCGGCGATTTACGGTTCCGATGCGATTGCAGGCGTAGTTAACATCGTCTTGAAAAAAGACATCGAAGGGATTGAGGTTAACTTAGGTTACGGCGATACCCCAGGTACGGGTTACGATGAAACCACGGCAAGCGTCGTTTGGGGCGTCAAGTCCGAAAAGGGTAGCGCGTCGGTTATTCTCGATTATTTTAAAAACGATACCTTAGCGGCAACCGATTTGGGCCGTTTTGGCACAGCCGATCAAAGCCCTTACGGTGGTGAAGATTTCCGCTCCTCACGCGGTTTCCCCGGTTATTTTTATGTCGATGGTGTGAAGACCATCGACCCATCCTGTCCGCCCGATCGTGCAACGGCCAGCGGCAGCTGTTTATTTGACTATGGCCCATACAACTTAGTGATCCCTGAGGCTGAGCGTATCGGGGCTATTGGTCAATTCGATTACCATTTCAATGACGATTTAACCGCGTTCCTCGAGTTAGCCGCGCAACATAACTCTTCAATTGCGGGTGGTGCGCCAACACCTTTGGATGAAGATGCTGCCTTAACAGTGCCTGGCACTCACCCAAATAATCCTTGGGGCAAAGATATTGAAATCGGTCGTTTCCGTACTGTGGATGCGGGCGCACGTCGTTGGGATATCGAGTCCGACACCCTGCGTTTAGTCGCGGGTTTACGTGGCACGATTAAAGAGTGGGATTGGGAAGCCTCGGTACAACGCGGCCGCAGTGAATCGACTCAAACGGGCGATCGTACTCAAGGTTGGGTCAGAACCGATTACCTGCAAGCCGAAATTGATGCGGGTCGCTACAATCCCTTTGGCGGCACCATGAACTCGCAGGATGTGATCGATGCGATTACCACTAGCCTAGTTCGCCAAGGTTTATCGAGCATGACGTCTTACGCGGCAAACATTTCGGGCCAAGCGTTCACGCTGGCGGACCGCGATATTATGATGGCGGCGGGTGTGGAATACCGTGAAGAAAGTGTCAGCGACGTACCAGATGAACAGTTCCAACGAGGGCTGATTTTCGGTACCGAAGCGGTTTCTGCTGCGGCCTCCCGTGACCAATACGCAGGTTATGTGGAGTTCTCTATTCCTGTCACGGATAACTTTGAGCTGCAACTCGCGGGTCGCTACGACCACTACAGCGATTTTGGTTCAACCACTAACCCTAAAGTGGCGTTCCAATGGGGCATCACCGATGAGCTGACGAGCCGTGGTTCTTGGTCAACGGGTTTTCGCGCGCCTTCATTAGCACAAATCGGTTTAGGCCCATCACGCGAAAGTAGCTTCTTTATCGATACTTATCGCTGCGCCGCCGATGGTGTGGATTGTGAAGCGCTCGACTACAACACTGAATTCCAGGGTAACTCTGAGTTGGATGCCGAAGAGTCAGAAACATGGAACCTTGGACTTATCTGGGCGCCAAGCCAGAAGTTTGATATCGGGTTCGATGTTTACAGCATCACTCAAGATAACAAGATCGATAAGCAGCCATTGGGCGATATCTACACCGCAAACTGTAACGATCAAAACAGCACAGTGTGTGAGCGTTTAGCACCGCAAGCGGGTCAGACCTTAGGTCCTATCAGCATTATTCACTCAAGCTTTATCAACTTAAGCTCGCAGGATGTGCAGGGTGTTGACCTGTCAACCCACTATGGTCTTGAGCTAGATAGCTTTGGTGATTTGAAGTTTGGCCTAGAGTACAGCTACCTACATAACTTCGAAAAAGACGGTCTCGATTACACTGGCGAGTACAAGTTCCCACAACATCGCTGGTTACTCACCACGAATTGGACCATGGATAACTTCGCCGCCAACGTAAACTTGAGCTACATCGGTGAGTTCGAAGATACTCCAGATATCGACTTTGACGGCGTGTTAGACTTCGAAACTAACAAGTCTCGTATGGTTGATGCACAGTTATTAGTTGATATGTCAGGCAGTTACCGTTTCAACGAGATGTTTAAGCTGACATTAGGCGTGAACAACGTGTTCGATGAAGAGCCACCGTTTGCGATTGGTGACGGTGATACCGACCTCTATGGTTATGTGATTTCTGTACACAACCCAATGGGACGTTATATCTACACCAAACTGACAATGAACTTCTAACGAGTCATTGGTTGAGTCATTGGAAACGGCGCTTCGGCGCCGTTTTTGTATTTTACTCTGCCGTAACACAGTGTATCTTCGTTCTCGTTAATCAGTCATCACTAAAAGGACGTTAATATGATCACCTTATATGGCATGCCCCGCAGCCGTGCATTACGAGTCGCTTGGGTGTTAGAAGAGTTAGGCGCCGAATGGGCCTTTTCGTTTGTGGATATGAATAAGGGCGAGCACCGTAGCGCCGCGTTCTTAGCGCTCAATCCCTGCGGCAAAGTGCCAGTGTTAACCGACGATAATCTTGTATTGTCTGAGTCTGCGGCCATTTGCCTGTATCTGGCGGAGAAGTTTGGCAACTTGTTACCTGAAGCTGGCAGTGCAGCATCGGGTCTGCATCATCAATGGGTGAGTTTTATTATTACCGAACTCGAGCAGCCTCTATGGACCCTAGGCAAGCATAAATTCGCGCTGCCGGAAGCGCAGCGTCATCCTTCTATCATGCCTTGCGCTGTGTGGGAGTTTGATAAGGCGGCGGCCTTGGCCGAAGCTATGCTGCCCGATAGTGACTTTTTACTCGGTGACACCTTATCGGTTGCCGATATTCTGCTGGCGCATACACTGATGTGGGGCACCTTATTTGAGCAGCAGATCCCGCCTAAATTGGCGGCGTATCGCGATAGAATTGCGGCGCGTCCTTCGCGTAAATCGGCACTCGCCAAAATGGAAGCCGTCGCCAACGCAGCGCAGGCGTAATTGGCGCAAAGCGATAAAAAACAAAAGGGCAGAAGATTTACTTCTGCCCTTTTTGCTTAAGTCGTTTAGCGTTTATAGCTGAGTCGCCGCCCATTTGGCGCGGCTTTCACGGCTTTCGCTTAACCCATTTTGCTCACGGAATGCCTTGTAGGCTTCGACATCGAGATTGACTAAGCTAACATCCACTTCGAGCACCAGTTTACATTCTTTCTTAATGCGCCATGCCGCCGTATTGTATAGCTCAGTCAACGGCAGCGAGCTTAAAAATTCAGGATTATATTGGGTGTAAACGGCTTGAGTTGGATACACCACGAAGGCTAGGTGACGCTTAGGCTCTTTCTTGAATAAGGCTTCGATGCCGTCAGTGGTATTCAGTACTTGCATCTCGATAATATCATCGAGATCTAGCAGCTTTTTCTGTGCCAGTTCAGGGGCCTGTGTTTCAGCATTTTCCCAGGCTAATACATCGGCTTCGCTGTGGTTGGTCAGTTGTCCTACTTGAGCCGCACTGAGGCTGAGTGATTGGCGTAAGTAGCTCATTTCGATGGCGTTCAAGCCAATATTTTTAGACATAATGCGGTTCTCAAGTTGATAAAAATAAAATCTCGGTAAAATCAGTATCTGTTTTTAAGCCAAATATCTTCGACCCATTCCCAGAAGGATTCCCAATAAGTATCGGTAAAGTCACCGTTTTGCCAGAAGTGAACTTGGCCATCCTGATCGATACAGTAAAAGTCATCGCCCAATTGGCAGATGGCGATTAAGTCCCTTGGCAAGCCGATTGACCAAGCATAGCAGGTGACTTCGGGTAAATAGGTGTGTGAATAGGGATCGGCTGCAGTCACAGGCTCAATCGCGCCATAAATCACATCACTGGCATGGAGTAAGTATTCCTTTAATTCCCGTGGCAGCGGGATCAAAATCTGTTCCTCAACCTCCACTAACTGCTCGAATGTCGGTAACTCGAGTGGCACAGGCACGGTTTCGCTGCGTTCTTGGAGTTGCTCAATAATGTCGTGCATGGAATTTCCTTAAGGGTCGCCTTATGGCGCGGGATTATATAGGGAAACAAGGCTGGATGCGAGGGAAGGGCAGTGAGCTTGTAGTAGGGATAGTTCGGCTTTAGTTTGCGTATTTGCAGCAGTGACGCTTCGGGTTGAGTCAGGTGTGACTCCGTAAAAAAAAAGCGCTGGCATCTGTTTTCACAAATAGCCAGCGCAACAGTGGAAGTGGTACAGAGGTAAACGGTAAAGCGATTAAGCAAATGGGTGATTAAGCAACTGAGTTAGTGAGCAGCAATCCCTCATCGACGCGTTTATAGTTAAGCCAAGCTTTGTGATACAGCTTATGTGATTCTTGGCGCAGTTTAGCGATCTGCGCGGTTTCAAACTCACTTAACCCCCGTTGCTGTTTGATCGCGTTCGCCTCAATCTGTTGAACCTGTTCGTAAACCTTGTGTTCTGGGCCGCTTTTAATGTCGGCAATATCCTTAAGGTGTAATTGGACCTCGGCAATCATGCCGCTTTCTGGCAAACGTACCAGTAAGTTAAGGTCGCGATAACCTGAGGCTTTAGGCTCGGCGAAACGGTTTTTCTGTTTCACGACCTGAGCTTGCTCGCTTAAGGTGTAATAGCTTTGCATCAGCTCGGAGATACTGTTACTGACGATGCTGGCGCGGGCAAGGTCGGTGATCTGGCTTGCATCCCCATTAAATTTGGTGGCGACCTTCTCGGCGGCGCGTTGATAACTTTTCACATCAGGCAAAATCACCTGCGCCTGTGAACTGGCAGCCACTGTCTGCAACAGGCTTGCGAGTTCATTTTGGGCCGCGTGGGCATTGGAATATAAGTTGTCTAAACAGGCCGAAGCTTGACGTGGGGTGTCGAAGGTTTGAGTGTTTAGCGCATAAAGACCATGCAGATCATGGCTTTGAGCCTGTCTTGCACTGTAATTACCGCGTTCGGCTCTGCTGTCATTGATATCTAAAGGATTGGCTACGCCTGTGCGGGTCGATAATAAGAGTAGAAAGATAAAAAAGGTACGAAATAACTTATTCATAACGGCCTACTTCCTTATGGGAGTGATACACATCACAGGGATACCATAGGCTGGAGTGGCTTAATTAAAGCTGAATCAATGATGAAGACTTGTTCATGTTTGGTTTATACCAATCGTATTAAATATCTGTTCATTCAGCGGGAGTTAAACGGGCTTTAGACAAGGCGAAGGCTTGAAGGCATAGTGGCGCTCTGTCGAAAGCCTTAAACGCAGTATAAAGCACGTTCAACCCCGCCCTGCGGGAGCCTCACAGGCATCTCACTCCCGTGTTACATTGACTTAAAAGGGAATAACCATTTCTGCGTCAATGCGCCTTGGATTGAGATGCCTGTGAGGCTCTGAACTGATTAGATATTTAATGTGATTGGTATTAAGTTCACATTTTTCGCGCCTAAAAAATAGCGCCGCTCTTGTGAGCGGCGCTATTGGGTCAGTTTACTACTGTCTTGAATTAATTTGGGATTACCAAATTTTTACGCGTTTCTCTGGCGCTATATACATGGCATCACCTGGTTTCACATCATAGGTGGTGTAGAACTCAGGCATGTTAGATAGCGCACCCAGTGCACGGAATTCCGCAGGTGAGTGTGGATCTGTCGCTACGCGGTTACGCAGGGCTTCTTCTTTGGCTTTTGCACGCCAAATTTGCGTGAAGCCGATGAAGAAACGTTGGTCGCCAGTCAGACCGTCGATAACCGGTGCTTCTTTACCATTTAGCGACTTTTTGTACGCACGGTAAGCGATAGTCACACCCGATAAATCACCGATGTTTTCGCCTAAGGTCAGGCTGCCGTTCACGTGCAGATCGTCAAACACATAGTAACCATCGTATTGTGCGATCAGCGCCTTACCACGGGCTGAGAATTCTTCTAAGTCTTTCTCTGTCCACCAGTCACGCATATTGCCTTCGCCGTCGAACTTAGCGCCTTGGTCGTCGAAACCATGGCCCATTTCGTGACCGATAACCGCACCGATACCACCGTAGTTGACGGCATCATCCGCTTCCATGTTGAAGAAAGGTGGTTGCAGAATGGCAGCAGGGAACACGATTTCGTTCATGGTTGGGTTGTAGTAAGCGTTAACCGTTTGTGGGGTCATGTGCCACTCGTCTTTATCGATTGGCGCGCCTAACTTAGCCAGTGACTTAGCGTGCTCAACTTCGCTTGCGCGAACCGCGTTACCAATCAAATCATCGGCTTTGATGGTCAGCTTGCTGTAATCTTCCCACTTGTTTGGATAACCAATTTTCGGGTTGAATTTTGCTAATTTTTCGGCAGCAGCTTGCTTAGTTGTATCGCTCATCCAAGTCAGATCTTTGATGCTGTCGCCGTAGGCGCCGCGCAGGTTTTCAACCAATGCTTGCATGCGTTCTTTGGCTTCTGGTGCGAAGTGACGCTTCACGTACACTTTACCCACTACTTCACCTAATACGCCGTTGACTGCCGCAACACCGCGCTTCCAACGTGGCTCTTGTTCTTCTTGTCCGTTCAGGGTTTTAGAGAAGAAGGCAAAGTTCTCGTTGTCTAACTCTTCGCTCAAGTTGCTTGCCGCGTGGGTCAGCACTTGCCATTGCATGTAGGTTTTCCAAGTGGCCAGTTCGGTCGTTTTGAGGACTTCGTTCAGGCCTTGGATATAGCTTGGTTGGTTAACGATAATGTCGGTTTGCTTGTCAGCACCTAATGTCGTTAAGTAGCCTGTCCAGTCGATATCTGGCGCTAAGCTTGGCAGATCTTTAACTTGGTACAGGTTATAGGATTTAGTGCTGTCGCGGGTTTCAACCACATCCCAATGTTTAGAGGCAATCGCAGTTTCGAGTGCGAGGATAGATTCTGCGCTGGCTTTTGGATTAGCAAGGCCGGCTAGAGTAAACATTTTTTCGATATGGGCAAGGTAAGCCTTACGAATATTAACGAAACGCTCTGACTCGTTAAAGTAGTAGTCTTTTTCTGGCAGGCTTAGGCCGTATTGATACAGGTGAGTCGCGTAACGGCTAGAGTTTTTTGCATCGATATCGATGTAGAAAGCCATTGGCGTACCGGAGCCCATGATTTGGCTGTGGGCGAAGTATTTCACCAGCTCGTTTTTGTCTTTTAAGGCGTTGATAGCATCAAATTCGCCTTTCAGTGGCGTCACGCCCAGTTTGTTTAGCGTTGCTGTGTCCATAAATGAACGGTAAAGGTCAGCCACTTTTTGCTCGTCAGTGCCTTCGACCAGATTTGGCGTTGCAGCGACTTCTTCGATAATGGCTTTAACGTCATCACGGGATTTTTCACGCAGATCGTAGAAGGCACCAATGCTAGTGCGATCGGCTGGGATCTCGGCTTTCTTCAGCCAAGCGCCGTTAACATATTCATAGAAGTCGTCCTGTGGACGCACTGATTTATCGAAGTTTTCAAATTCGATACCTGAACCTAATGCTTTAGTCACAGCGGCAGCAGTGGCGGTTTTAGTGGTTTCTGGCGCTTTAACTTCAGCGGGTTTGTCATTACAGGCAGTGAGGCCCGCGATGAGTGAGGCACACAGTCCCCCAATGAGTACTTTTCTCATGTCGTTTCCTTCGAATTTGTTATTGTGCCCATCTCTGGGTCTGTTTGGCTGCAAAATGGGATTGCTTCAGGCGCAACGCTACGTATGTTAATGCTTTAGTGGGAATCTAAACAAGGTGATTACACTTTTTCAGCCGGATTTATTATCCATCAGTTGTAACTAAAAATTACCATGGTTGAATTTGGCCTAAAAACCGCCAAACATACCGTACGCAAGCTCTGTCAAGTAAGTAAGCACTTAGGTTTGCATTGCGTAATCGAGCACGCGTTTGGGTAATTTGATTGGCTAGGCTTTGCCCTTTCGTTCGTTGGGCCTCATAATACGGCGGTTTTCATTTATTGAAGTTGAGTCGTCCCGTGCGTTTAGACAAATTTATCTGTGAAAGTACCTCGCTTACCCGTTCTTTAGCGAAAAAAGCCCTGCACCGTGGTGACATCACCTGTGATGGGGTTGTGATTAAAGATGCTGGCTTTAAAGTGCTCGAGGGGATGCAAGTGTGCCTCGAAGGTGAGCCTATCTCCCTCGTCGGTCAGCGTTACCTGATGCTCAATAAGCCCGTGGATACGATTTGCTCGACCATAGATGAAGTCTACCCTTCGGTATTGTGCCTGCTGGATATCGAAAAGCCCGAAACCTTACACATTGCCGGCCGTTTAGATGCCGATACCACGGGCCTTGTGTTGATCACGAGCGATGGTCAATGGTCGCATCGGATCACCTCGCCGAAAAAAGACTGTGGCAAGCGTTACTTAGTGACGTTAGCCGATCCTGTGGATGAGAGTCTGATTGGCGTCTTTGCCGCTGGAGTGGAGCTGAGAAACGAGGACGGCCTGACAAAACCCGCAGTGCTTGAAATCATCGAGCCGCAGTTGGTGCGTTTAACCATTACCGAAGGCAAGTATCACCAAGTGAAGCGGATGTTTGCCGCCGTAGGCAATCATGTGGTTGGCTTACACCGCGAAAGCATTGGCAAAATTGAATTAGACGCAGAACTTGCTCTAGGCGAATGGCGCTATCTGACGAGCGAAGAAATCGCCTCGATTTAACACCGTTTGGCTAATAAAAATGCCGCTCCTGATGAGCGGCATTTTTATTGCTATTTTTTATCGTTAATTAGCGTTTTCTGATAAGGCTATTGTTTTTTCAGGATCAGATTACCGCTAATGGTATCCATCTTCACACTGGCGCTACCAGAGCCCGTTTGGAAGCTTAAGGATTCATTCGGCACGTATTTTTGTCTTTGTGGCACATCTTGGCTCAAGCCATTTTTGATTTTACCGCCTGGGCCGCCATTGAGCTCGAAATTAGCATCGGGTGTATCAGCAAATGTCACAATAATATCGCCACTAACGCTCTCTAGATTGGCTTTATCGAAGCTTTTTGCCAGTGACACTTGAGTGTCGCCGCTCACGGTGCGGACATTGACTTCTTTGGCGGTATTTAAGTCGGCTTTGATTTCCCCCGAAACCTGCTCGACTTTCACTTTATCGGCTAAGGTTTGGCTGTCGAGATCGCCGCTCACTAAACGGTATTTGATTTCGCCTTTGCTTTGGGTGTCTTTAATCTCACCGGAGACGGTATCTAACATTACTTTACCTGCTAACCCCTTAGTGGTGATATCGCCAGACACAGTGTGCAATGTCGGTGTGCCGTCCAGTGCTTCGGCGGTGATATTACCGCTAACGGTATTTAGCTCCAGCTCGCCTTGAGTCTGGCTGATTTGCAGATTGGCTGAAATCGTATCGGCGTTCAGTTTGACGGTTTTAGGAACCTTAATGGTGAGTTTTGAGCCGTTATTGTCGCTGCCGTTATAGTGACGTGGCATTTTATCTTCGATATTCAGGTTGTTACCTTTCTGCTCGAAGACAAAGCCTTCGCTCAACTCATCGAGAGTACCCGTCACGCTGACTTCATTTTTATCCCAGCTTTGAATTTGCACTTCGCCCCGTTGGACTTTGATTTGCAGCAGGGTATCGCTGCTCATCGGCAACTGTTTGTCCACACTTTCAGCGGCGAACACACTGCCCATAAGGCCAAGATAAAGCGTCGACACTAAGAGACTGGTTTTCGTGAGGGTAAAATGGCTCATATGCTATTTCCTTGTGTTGAGTTTTGAATCGGAAGTTTTTGGCCTTGCTGTAGCAAATCGAGTTCACGTTGTTGCACCCAAAGCCAGAGTTGCCAAAGTTGTTTGTCGGTTGGATTAGCTTGTAACGCTTGATAAATCTGTTCGCCGGCACGGCGTAATTCCGCTAAGCCTTGCTCTAATGGCGCGCCAAATCGACTGGTTTGCCAAGCCACAACCGTCGGGGTTTGTTCGAGGCTCGTCACTTGGGCTTGATGTGTCTGGGCAATTTGGCTTAGCAGCGTGTGCAGCGCTTGTTCATCATCCGCCGGTTGGCTGACGATTTGTTCAGGGAGCAACGTGTTTACCGGAGCTTGAGTGTAAAAACCGAAGAACACCGCTAGCACTACAGTTGCGGCAATCGCCCATTGCACGCCTTGCAGTCGCGGCGCTTGGCGACTCGCCGTTTGCGACGCCAATGGCTTATCCATACGTTTTTCGATGCCTTGCCAAAGATCCCGTTCGGGAGTTAATGCTTTGGGGGCATCATCAATCAACTGCTGGAGCTTGGCCTCGCGGGGATCGTTAGATAAGGACATTACAGCATCTCCTGTAGTAATTGCTTGGCTCTGTGGTACTGGGTCTTGCTGGTTCCCACGGCAATACCAAGTAATTGCGCAATTTCTTCATGTTGATAACCTTCAATGGCGCAGAGCACAAACACGATACGCGCCCGCTCTGGCAATTTGAGGATCAACTTGTCTAACCCTTGATAATGCTCATCTGCGCTTGAATGTTCATCGTCACTCTCCATCGGGATAAAACGTGCCCAAAATGACTTTTGCTTACGGATAAAGCTCAGTGCCTGATTCACACAAATGCTGTGTAACCAAGTGGAAAATTGGCTCTCTCCCCTAAACTGCGGCAATTTCTGCCAGACCAGAATAAAGCACTCTTGGGTGATTTCTTCCGCCTGCGAGGCTTGGCCTGATAAGCGCAGTGATAGGGCATATACCCTTGGATGATGCTGTAAATACAGTTGCTTAAATGCGGCTCTATTGCCTTGGCAGGCCAAGGTGATGAGGTCAAATTCTGACATTGCATCGTTGAGTGGGAGTCTCCCTGCCGTCACTGTATTTTCCTGTCATCTAGGTGAATGGTTATTGATTGGACGCTATGAAAAGCCGAAAAGGTTTGTATCCAATAAAAAAATAGTCGGTTTATTTTTTAAATATTGAGTAACTCTTTTGTTAGTTGTAGTAAAATTAGTTAGGTTTTTTGATGCTAACTTTTTGAAGTTATTAATTTTATACCAAATGGTATTCAGGTGTAATCGCTAATACAGCAGGATAAATCATTCGTGATATTAAGCCTAATACTGGTGTTGCAGTTCATGGTGATGGTGTGAAGAGGAGCATTGCTTGACCAGTGCACAATAAATAAAAGATAAACTTTGTATATCAGGGATATTTTGCTGTTAAAGGCCTAACTCCCAGCTATCTTTTTAAGAGATGTTATTTATTAGGGGCTTTTTATGTTAATCCGCTCAAAGTTGTTACTCAGTGCCGCTGTATCCGTTACGGCCTTGATTGCCATGTTTGGATTGCAGCTTCATTCTAATTCGGTTGAGTCGGAACTCTCCCACGCCGCGCAAACCGTTCTCGAGCTAGAACGAGACGTATTGCTACTGCGTAAAAATGAGAAGGATTTCTTTGGTCGTAAAGATATGCAGTATGTTCAACAGCATAGTGAGGTACATGCCAAGATTGACCAGCTAGTCCCGAGTCTTGAGAGTATTTTTAAAAAATACCAAGTTTCTACTACGTCACTCGAAAGCTTTGATCGTAACCTAAATCAGTACCAGGTCGCCTTCAATGAAGTGGTGCAGCTTCAGCAAGAAATTGGTTTAACGCCTAAAACGGGTCTCTACGGCACCCTAAGAACGGCTGTGCATAATGTCGAGTCCATGCTGAAGGAATACGACCAGTTACCCCTCGAAGTCGCTATGTTGCAGTTACGCCGCAACGAAAAAGACTTTATGCTGCGCCGCGAGATGAGCTACGTTGAGACCTTCGACGCTAACATCGCCAAGTTCAACGCTAGCCTAAGGGTATCGAGTTTAGACACGGATACTCAAAATAAAATTGCGGCCTTAATTGAGCAATATCAAAAGGATTTTAAAAGCTTAGTCAACAAAGAGCAGCAGCTTGGACTCAGTGAAAAAGATGGCACCATGGCGAAATTGATCGCAGCCAATAAGTTGACCGAAGTCAGTGCTGACGAGCTGCATAATCTTGCGTTAAAAGCCATCGATGATACTCAAAGCAGCAGTGTGAATATCGGGATTTTGGTCTTTGTTATTATCGCCTTGATCCTTGCTGTGATTACCTACCTCATCATCCGCAGCATTATTACCCCGGTCGAGCGTATTACTCAGGTCATCTCGCGTATCGAAGTCAGTAAGGATTTAACCCTTAGATGCGATGCCTCAACCCAAGATGAATTGGGCGAAATTGCACAGCATTTCAATAGCATGGTGGGAAGCTTCCAGCAGCTTATCGAGCAGGTTATTGAGTCGGTTGCGACAATCAACACTTCCTGTAAGAGTGTGTCAGAGAACGCAATGCTCGCCTCCGAAGGCGTTGCCCAGCAGCTTAATGAAACCGATATGGTGGCGACGGCGATTACTGAAATGGGCGCGACCATTGATGAAATTGCTAAAACTACCGAGCTTGCGGCCCTCAAAGCGGGTAAAACCCATGAGAATGCCCAATTAGGGCAAACAGAGGTTGAGCAAACCATTCTTAAGATCAGACAATTGTCAGATCAGATTAACAGCAGCGCCTCTGTGGTGGATGAGCTCGAGCGTGATAGTGAAACCATTGGTAGTGTGCTCGATGTGATCCGTGGCATTGCGGAGCAAACCAACTTACTGGCACTCAATGCGGCGATTGAAGCAGCTCGCGCGGGTGAACAAGGCCGTGGTTTTGCCGTGGTTGCCGACGAAGTGCGTAGTCTGGCGATGCGAACTCAATCATCGACTCAGGAAATTGCCAACATTATTCAAACCTTGCAAAGTCGAACCCGCGCCATAGTGCAATTAATGGATGCGAGCCAAAAGCAAGGTGCCGAGAGTGCCGAGCAGGCCGCAGCGGCGGGAGAATTGCTGAAGCTTATCAATACCGATGTGCATAATATTATGGATATGAGCACACAGATTGCCGCAGCGATTGAAGAGCAGAGCATGGTTGCCGCCGAAGTGAATAAGAACGTGGTCGTTATCCGTGATATTGCTGAGGATTCTTCCCGGGCTGCCGATGCCAATGCGTCGGCTTCGGATGAACTTAAATCCCGCGCCGAATATCTGGTCAGTGCCGTGAGCCACTTTAAGATCTAGTCGCACTTTTATCTGTTAGAAACGCACCTTAGGGTGCGTTTTTTATGGTGAAGTTAAGCGCAGAGGTATGTCTTAGGTTGCTTGAGCGGGCTAATTCACGCGAATGGCTCTAAATGAAAACTGCGATAAACCCACAAACAAAAAACGCACCCTAAGGTGCGTTTTTTTATGCAAAGCGCCGAGATTAGTGGCTGAACATTGCAGAGATAGACTCTTCGTTGCTGACGCGGCGAATGGCTTCTGCCAATACGGCCGACATCGTCAGTTGAGTCACTTTAGCTACTTTAAGCATTTCAGGGCTTAAAGGTACGGTATCGGTCACGATCACTTCATCGATCACTGAGTTTTCGATATTTTCAGCCGCTTTGCCAGAGAATACTGGGTGAGTCGCGTAAGCAAATACGCGGTTTGCACCGTGTTCTTTTAAGGCTTCAGCCGCTTTACACAGAGTGCCGCCTGTGTCGATCATATCGTCAACGATAATGCAGTCACGGCCTTGAACGTCACCAATGATGTGCATCACTTGCGCAACGTTTGCCTGTGGACGACGCTTGTCGATAATGGCCAGATCTGAATCATCTAATAGTTTTGCCACTGCACGAGCGCGAACAACACCACCGATATCTGGAGAAACAACCACTGGGTTATCTAATTTTTTCGCCAGCATGTCTTCGAGCAGCACAGGGCTACCGAACACGTTGTCTACTGGTACGTCGAAGAAGCCTTGAATTTGCTCTGCGTGTAAATCACAGGTCAGAACGCGGTCAACACCGACGCTTGACAGGAAGTCAGCAACAACTTTCGCAGTAATAGGTACACGTGCGCTACGTACGCGACGGTCTTGACGAGCATAACCAAAGTAAGGAATAACGGCAGTGATACGACCGGCAGATGCACGGCGTAGCGCGTCAACCATAACGATAAGTTCCATTAGGTTATCGTTGGTTGGGGCGCAGGTGGATTGGATGATAAACACATCGGCACCACGTACATTTTCGTTAATTTGGACACTGATTTCACCATCGCTGAAACGACCAACCACTGCGTCTCCGAGTTTACAAAATAGACGATCGGCTATCTTCTTAGCGAGACTGGGGGTGGCGTTCCCAGCAAAGAGCTTGATGTCGGGCACTGTATGAACCTCAGGCGTTTGCTTTATATTTTAGTGGCTAGAGCAACGACGATGCGGGGACGGGAGCGGAACCCGTGGGCTATCGTAAAAAGTTGCTCTAGAAGAAAGTAGTTTATGGATGATTGAGTCGCACTATCAGCGGCGAAATATTCATCCCTTTTGCAACAAATCCTTGCATATCAGACGGTAATTTCGCCAAGGCTGCGAGAGCTTGCTGCTGCGAAGAAAACTCCCCAAACACGCATGCGCCCGTTCCGGTCATTCTCGACGGCGCATATTCTAGCAGCCAGCCTAAGGCCTTGGCAACTTGAGGGTATTTGGACACGACCAGATCTTGGCAATCATTTGCCCAAGGTTGGCTCATTAACGTGTCGATGCCAAGCTTTGGTGTATTGCGCGGCAGAAGGGGATCTTGGAACACCGCCGCAGTGGAAACATGGGCATCGGGCGCTATCACTAAATACCAAAACTCAGTGGGCGTCACCTCCTGTAAACGTTCGCCAACGCCTTCGGCAAATGCCGCGAAACCGCGAATAAAAACAGGGATATCGGCACCGAGTTTTAATCCAATCGTCGCCAATTCATCGTTAGATAATTGGGTATCCCACAATTGATTTAACGCCACGAGCGTGGTGGCAGCATCCGAGGAGCCGCCGCCTAAACCGCCACCCATAGGCAAACGTTTTTCGAGCCAGATTTCGGCACCGCCAGGATAACCTGTCGCCTGTTGTAATGATTTTGCGGCTCGCAGAATTAAGTTATCGCTATCCGCGACAACGGCTGACATGTCCGAGTGCAATATCAGCTCAGGTGTTTGTGTCACCCGAAAATCGAGCAGATCGCAACAATCGATAAACTGAAACAGGGTTTGCAGCTCATGGTAACCGTCGGCGCGGCGTCCGTTGATATGCAAAAACAGATTTAATTTGGCGGGTGCGGGCCAATTGCGTGAAATCTCATTCGACATGCTAAGGTTTTTCTCCGAGCAATATTGAGGGTTTACCTAAGGCTTGCCATTGATTAAGTTGCAGCTTGAGCTGTAAATCACCGCGTTCAAGCTTTAACTGATAGGGTACTTCGGCACCGCTTTGGGGCTGCCAACTCAAAAATGTGACTAACCAAGGCGGCAAGGTTTGCGAGTTTTGAATTTGTTTGGTTTTGCCATTGCTATCTACGGCGATAACGCGATCTAAACCACCGACTTGACCTGTGATCCATAAGGGTAAATCGTTAATCGGGATAGACCAGCCGCTGACTCGTTCTAACAATGCTTGGGCGTTGCTATCGCGAAAATCTTTGCCATCGATATGCAGATGAGCAGAGTTAGGTGTCGCATCCAAGGTCAACACTGTGGTGCCGAGCATAGTGGTGAGGGTGAGCTCATCTCGCTCCTCACTGTGGCGCCAATAGAGATTGGCACTGAGCTTATCCTGCGGCGTGCGGATAGCGAGTTTCCCCTGTAATTCCCACGCCTTGGCTTGCGCAGCATTGTCGACGGTTATAGGGCTGAGATCTGTCGTTGGCGGCAGGGTCTCGCAGCCGCCTAAAAACAATAGGCCGCTCAAGGCGATACAAGAGAAAATGGATTTTGTGAAGCGCTTCAAATTATTCATCTATAACTGATATACCAAAGTCCTTATGATACGAGGGCTTGTAAAGAATACCAATGCCAATCGTAAAATTTCCATTGGCGGTCAGTTGGGATAACTTCAGTCGTGTTAAGCCGCATTTGTCTATCCTTGATAGAAAATTTAGGTAAGAAGTTAGACCTTTATTCGGTTTTGTTAAGCGTATTCTGTTTTTAGTTGGGCCAATTCAGTAGAATGCCCTTATTAAGAGAGACGCCAAGAATCTAGAAAAGAGTCAGATGAGCCTTGTAGCAATCGGTATTAACCATAAAACAGCCACGGTAGACCTGCGTGAGAAAGTCGCCTTCTCTCCGGACAAAATTCATGATGCCATGAAGAGTCTGGCCAGTCGTACACGCTCGGGTGAAGCCGTTATCGTCTCGACCTGCAATCGCACCGAATTGTATTGTAACAATGGCGATGAGGCCGACATCATTGAATGGCTAGAAGAATATCATGGCCTGGATCATAAAGATGTTGCCCCCTGCCTTTACAATTACCACGGTCAAGCGGCGGTGAGGCATTTAATGCGCGTAGCTTCCGGTCTTGACTCGCTGATCTTGGGTGAGCCGCAAATTCTGGGGCAGGTTAAGCAGGCTTTTGTCAAAGCCAAAGAAGCGGGTACCGTTGCGCTGACCATTGACCGCATGTTCCAAAATACTTTCTCCGTGGCGAAAAAAGTGCGCACTGAAACCGAAATCGGTGCCGCGGCTGTCTCTGTGGCCTTTGCCGCCGTGAGCATGGCAAAACATATCTTCTCTTCGCTGTCGACCACTAAGGTGCTGTTAATTGGCGCCGGTGAAACCATTGAGCTGGTGGCTAAACATCTTAAGGATAACGGTGTTGCTTCTATGGTCGTGGCAAACCGTACTCTCGAACGTGCCCAAAGCATGTGTGAAGAGTTTAATGCCACGGCAATTACGCTGGCACAGATACCAGATTTTCTCCCTAAAGCCGATATCGTGATATCCTCTACCGCCAGCCCGCTACCAATCCTTGGTAAAGGCATGGTAGAAAAAGCGCTAAAGCAGCGTCGCCATCAACCTATGTTATTGGTTGATATAGCAGTTCCCCGGGATATTGAGCCGGAAGTCGCCGATTTGGACGATGCGTTTCTGTATACAGTGGACGACCTGCATAGCATTATTGAACAGAATAAGGCTTCCCGTAAGGAGGCCGCCGAGCAAGCTGAATTAATTACTGAAGAACAATCCTACCTCTTTATGGATTGGGTGCGTTCTTTAGAGTCGGTCGACAGTATTCGCGAGTATCGCAGCCAAAGCATGGCGATAAAGGATGAGTTAGTGGAACGCGCCCTGAATAAATTAGCGCAGGGGGGCGACACTGAGCAGGTATTGATTGAACTAGCCAATCGCCTGACGAATAGACTCATTCACGCACCAACCCAAGCCCTCACAGTGGCGAGTCGTCAGGGTGATTTGAATACCTTAGGTCAGTTAAGAACAGCGCTCGGATTAGATAAAAACTAAGGTTAGCGAGTTAAATGAAGGAATCCGTTATCCGCAAGCTGGAAGGCTTGCTCGAGCGCAATGAAGAAGTCTTAGCCTTGCTTGGTGATGCGTCCGTTATCGCCGATCAGGATCGTTTTCGCGCGTTATCCAAAGAATATTCTCAGTTAGAAGAAGTGGTTGCAGGCTTTAAAGCTTACCAGCAAGCACAGGCAGATCTCGAGTCTGCCAAGGAAATGCTGGAAGAAGATGATGCTGAAATGCGCGAAATGGCGCAGGAAGAAATCAAGGCTGCTAAAGCTGAACTCGAGCGTCTCGAAGCCGAGCTGCAAATTCTGTTATTACCAAAAGATCCTAACGACGACACCAACGCCTTTATCGAAATTCGTGCCGGTGCGGGTGGCGACGAAGCCGCAATCTTCGCGGGTGATCTGTTCCGTATGTATAGCCGTTATGCCGAAGCCAACCGTTGGCAGCTCGAGATCATGAGCTCGAACGAAGGCGAGCACGGCGGTTTTAAAGAAATCATCGTTAAAGTCAGTGGTGAAGGTGCCTACGGTAAACTCAAGTTTGAATCCGGCGGTCACCGTGTTCAACGTGTGCCTGAAACTGAATCTCAGGGCCGTGTACACACCTCAGCCGTCACTGTAGTAGTCATGCACGAAGTGCCTGAAGCAGAAGCGATTTCAATCAACCCAGCCGATCTGAAGGTCGATACCTTCCGTTCATCGGGCGCCGGTGGTCAGCACGTTAACAAGACCGATTCTGCTATTCGTATTACCCACATTCCCACCGGGATTGTGGTGGAATGTCAGGACCAACGTTCGCAGCATAAAAACCGCGCCCAAGCGATGAGCGTGTTAGCGGCACGTATCCAAGCTGTTGAAGACGAAAAGCGCCGCAGCGCCGAAGAGTCGACTCGCCGTAGTCTGGTGGCCAGTGGTGATCGCTCCGAGCGTGTACGTACCTATAACTTCCCGCAAGGCCGCGTGAGTGAACACCGTATCAACTTAACCTTATATCGCCTAAACGAAGTGATGGAAGGCGACTTAGATGCGATTTTAGGACCGCTGATGCAAGAGCATCAGGCCGACCTATTAGCCGCTCTGGCTGATGAGCAGGGGTAATTTTGGCTGATCAATCGAGTATCGCCGAGGCCCTGCAATGGGCCTACGTTCAGTTAGCGCCTACCTCTGAATCCGCCCATCTGGATGCAGAGGTTTTCCTGCTGTATTGCCTCAACAAAAACCGTGCATTTCTCTATACTTGGCCCGAAAAAGCCTTGACGGTGGAGCAGTGGAAACGTTTCCAGCAAATGGTGCAACGTCGCCAGCAGGGCGTACCCGTTGCGCATATTGTGGGTGAGCGTGAGTTTTGGTCACTGCCGTTTATCGTGAATGACACCACGTTAATTCCCCGCCCTGATACCGAAATCTTAGTCGAAACTGCCTTAAACTTGCCCCTTGAGAGCAATGCTAAGGTGCTCGATTTAGGGACTGGAACCGGTGCAATTGCGCTGGCGCTGGCTTCTGAGCGGGCGACTTGGCAAATCACTGCCGTCGATAAAGTGGAAGATGCGGTGGCATTGGCCAAGGCGAACC
This sequence comes from Shewanella sp. BC20, assembly GCF_003129585.1. Taxonomy (NCBI): domain Bacteria; kingdom Pseudomonadati; phylum Pseudomonadota; class Gammaproteobacteria; order Alteromonadales; family Shewanellaceae; genus Shewanella; species Shewanella sp. BC20. Next base: position 31,589 of record NZ_NHRI01000029.1, read on the forward strand.
GGACTAACCTTAAGCTTGAGCAGGTAGAGATCCTCCAAAGTGACTGGTTTAGCGCTATCAAGGCCCATGACTTTGATTTAATTGTCTCAAATCCGCCTTACATCGATGAGGCAGATGAGCATTTACATCAAGGTGATGTGCGTTTCGAACCACAAAGTGCGCTCACCGCCGCCGATGAGGGCTTTGCCGATCTTTACTACATCGCAAAAACTGCTCGGGATTATTTAAAACCCAACGGCTACATTCTGCTCGAGCATGGTTTTGAGCAGGCGGTAAAGCTCAGGGCAAAACTGACAGAGTTGGGTTATCAAAATGTCGCAACCGTGCGGGATTTTGGCAGCAACGACAGATGTACTATGGGTAAGTGGATGGGTTTGATTGGCATTTAAAATTTAATCCAGTCCTGCCAAGCACTAAACAACGCCATTGCTTATTTATCAATGGCGTTGTTATTTAAGCGTGTTCTGAAGAGGAACACTTAATTTATTTTAAAGCACATTTGGATGGAGATATTTGGTTTGCTTTTAAAGTAAATTTCAAACATTGCGAAGTAACAAAATATCCGTGTTTATTGATGGATAAGGTAGATACAAATAGTGTTAGAAGCTGTAACCGAAACCAAATGTAATATTAGTCATTTCAAATGGGCCTGAGTTTTGATACGCAACTGAGCTTAAGATTTCAAAACCACTAAAGAAGCGGCAGCGCCAACCTATGGCAGTGTAAATACCATAACCATCATCAGAATATTCATCTAATAGTACAAGTTGGTCATTATCATGATCATAATCATGGCGCTCATAGTTGGCTTCTGCTTGGCCTAAACCGGCCTTAAAAATAATACTATGACGGGGACTAACCTGGTAGGTATAAGTCGCCGCAAGCCGAGTAGCATAAGAGTTATCTAAAGTATATTGCTCTGCAACACCATTTATCACAGCGGTCCACAATTCACTTTGAAAAAGTGAATAACCAATTTCAGCTCCCCAATCAGGGGTAAATTGGTAACGATAAGTAAAATCATATAATGTCATACCGCCATATGTAGCAACTGAGCCACCACCAATCGCTGCGGAAAAACCATGCTTTTCATCTGCGCTCAATGCTGCTGGTGAAGTTAATAAGGCTAATATAACCAACGATAATTTTGTTTTATTTCCTAACATTCCCATCATACTCCCTGTAAGATTTTTGCTCTCGAAAAGTACCACATCTGTACAGGTATTGTAATTTTTTTGTTTGCTTTTATTGCGAACGTTGTATCGATAAATTTGTCGAATGTTGATGTATTGGTCGTTTCTGAAGGGGGGGTTATCCTGAATAGCTCAAACGTTGCCTAAGTCTAAAATATCGATTTGGGCGCTTTATCTTTATGTCATTAATTAGTTGTGCAACTTAAATATAGTAGGCTGTGTCCTTTCGTGAGCTCTTTAGATAAAACTAATTTTTTCACTATCTCTGGATGATCAATTATTTTTAGAGCACTTTGACCATAAAAAATTTACTGCCGGTTTCGGGATAGGCTTGTTGTACCCATTGCACGCGATATCCGTGGCGCTCATAGAAAGGTTTAGCTTGAAAATCTAAGGTATCGAGCAGGACAAATTGGCAGCCGCGTTGTTTGGCCTTGGTTTCGGCCTCGAGTAATAAGCGTGAGCCGATGTTTTGCTGGCGTAATGCGGCATCGACCCAAAGGTAGTCAATCAATAGCCAATTACCAAAGGTTTTGCCGCTTAAGCCCGCGAGCAAGCTGCCATCCTCATCCTGTAATTTTAATCCTAGGTTTTGGCGTTTCAGTGTTTGCCAGTGCAGCTGATTAAATTCGACGATTTTTTGCTTTACTGCATCGGCAAATTCGGCGGACTCATCGTCAATTATCATTAAATTCATTGTGGTTTCCTGCAAACTGAGGGACGGGGTTTCGTCAGTGAATCTCGCGCGTTAGGCATTGGTCTGGCGTTATGATTAGGGTAAACTAGCGCCTTTGTCACTGGCCATAAGTATCACAATGGAAACTTTTTACAGTCTTTATCCTGCTGTTAAGCACCTGCATTTAACCTTAATTGCCGTGAGTGTGCTGTTTTTTGTCGTTCGTTTTGTGTTGCATTTACGTCAGTCAGCACTGATGGGCAAGAAAGTATTCAAAATCGCGCCCCATGTTATCGACACTTTTTTACTGCTGTCGGGCTTAACCCTGTGCTTTATGATCAAGCAATATCCCTTTGTGGACCCTTGGTTGACCGAAAAGATTGGCGCCGTGCTCGCGTATATTGCCTTGGGCGTGATTGCGATAAAAGCGAACAGAAACAAATTGTTCAAAGTTTTTGCCTTTTTAGGTGCATTAGGTTGGTTAGTTTACGCCGCAAAATTGGCGCATTTTAAACAAGCGGTATTATTGGGTTAATGGGTAAATACAATCTGCAAGATGGCATTTCTTTGCCCGAGTCGGCATTGGATGTAGGTGCTCACCTTGGATTTTCAAACCTCGAAGCGGCGAAATGGGCTTGGTTTGAATTGGCGGGAGCCGTATTAAGTCATTACCTGGTGGATCAACAGCAACGCTTAAATGCGTTGCTGCATTGGTTTTATCAGGACTTGGGTTTTTGTGTCCGCGACAATTACTTCAGTACCGAAGCGGCGGACTTAGGCACTTGCCTTATCACTAAACAGGGCAATAGCACCACACTGGCGACGGTTTTGATGCTACTGGCCAAGCAGCTCGATTTAGAGCTCGAAGCCTTACTCTTACCGGGTAATACCGTGCTTCGCAGTCATGTTGCTGGTGTTGTGCGTTATCACGACCCACTGACGGGCAAAGAGCTAACGAAACACCAACTCCATGTGTTAGTGCGCGGTGAGCTGGGTAACGCGGCTGAACTTAAGCCAAGCTACTTAAAGGCTGCGTCGGTGAAGAAGCTGATTTCACGCATGCTGCATGAGCTTAAGGCGGGGTGTATCGTGTCGCATCAATTTGAGGCGGCGATGGAATGTTGCAACTTACTGCTACAGTGGCATCCAGATGATGTGCACCTAAATCGGGAGCGCGCCTTTATCGCCCAGCAACTGGGGTGTATCAATGTCGCTGCGGCCGATCTGCAACACTTTGTCGATAACAGCCCGCATGATCCTGTTATCGAAATCGTCAAAATGCAGCTCAAAGAGCTCAGTGAACACGCTGAAATCTATCACTAAATCTTAAAAGAGAGCCTAGCAGGCTCTCCTTGTTTTTCTAAAAAACAACAATAAATCGGGCGAATGGGAAGTTTGCCCACTAACTGCAAACGGCAGTTTTTAGCATAAATACAATAACAACTGTACCAAACAGGGAGAATACACATGGCAAGCACGGCATTAGTCACCAATGACGCGGTGGCGCTGGGAATATTGGCAACGATTCTGGGATTTGTGTTTTATACCAGTAGTAGTAGCCATCCATTTTGGCAAAAGTTTTACCGTTTTATCCCCGCGTTATTACTCTGCTATTTCTTGCCATCGTTGTTGAATACCTTTGGGGTGATCGATGGTGGCACATCGCAGCTTTACTATGTGGCCTCGCGTTATCTATTACCCGCCTGTTTGGTGCTACTGATTTTAAGTGTGGATTTAAAAGCCATCTTAGGACTGGGGCCTAAGGCGGTGATCATGTTTTTAACTGGGACAGTCGGCATTGTGATTGGCGGGCCGATTGCACTGCTCGTGGTGTCCTTTATCGAACCCTCATTGATTGGTGTCGATAGTCCTGATGCGGTGTGGCGCGGTATGACGACCCTCGCGGGGAGCTGGATTGGCGGCGGTGCTAACCAAGCCGCGATGAAAGAAATTTATGAGGTGGGCGGCAATATCTTCTCCGTGATGGTGACAGTCGATGTGATTGTGGCCAATATTTGGATGGCAGTATTGTTGTTTATGGCGTCAAAAGCCAAGGAAATCGATGCCAAGACAGGTGCAGATACCACAGCAATTGAGACCTTAAAGAACAAGGTTGAGCAGTATCATGCTGAAAATGCGCGCATTCCTAGCTTGCGTGATTTGATGCTGATTGTGGCCGTCGGTTTTGGGATTACGGGCGTGGCCCATATTGCCGCCGATTTCCTCGGCCCTTATTTTGAGGCCAACTATCCTTGGACTGAGGATTACAGCTTAACCTCTAAGTTCTTCTGGTTAGTGGTGATTGTGACCACCATAGGTTTAGCCATGTCCTTTAGCCCTATGCGCCATTTAGAGGCGGCGGGGGCTTCTAAGGTAGCGTCGGCATTCTTGTATATTTTGGTGGCGACCATTGGTTTGCATATGGATGTAAGCAAGGTCCTTGATACGCCGCTATATTTTTTAGTGGGTATTATTTGGATGATAGTGCACGCTGGCTTTATGTTATTGATTGCTAAGTTAATTAAGGCTCCTTTGTTTTATATGGCAGTGGGCAGTCAGGCAAACGTAGGTGGGGCGGCATCGGCGCCTGTTGTGGCGGCGGCGTTCCACCCAGCTTTAGCCCCTGTTGGGGTATTGTTAGCCGTATTTGGTTATGCGCTAGGCACTTATATGGCGTGGCTCTGCGGTCAGTTACTGCAAGCCGTCGCGGTATAGTAGCCTTAGCTCCTGTTCAGCGCTGGTAAGGTTCCAGCATTTTAGAGAGAAGTTGCGATGAGTAATAAAATCATAAACCTAGGTTCAATCGAGATCGCTAACGATAAACCTTTCGTGTTGTTTGGTGGCATGAACGTGCTTGAGTCTCGCGATCTCGCTATGTCGATTGCTGAAACCTATGCTGAAGTGACGCAAAAACTGGGTATTCCCTATGTTTTCAAGGCGTCGTTCGACAAGGCAAACCGCTCTTCTGTTAACTCTTACCGTGGTCCTGGCATGGAAGAAGGCTTAAAGATTTTTGAAGAAATCAAAAAGACTTTCAATCTGCCATTGATTACCGATGTGCATGAGACTTACCAATGTGCGCCTGTCGCTGAAGTGGTTGATATTATTCAGCTCCCTGCTTTCTTAGCGCGCCAGACTGACCTCGTTGTCGCCATGGCGAAAACGGGCGCTATCATCAACGTGAAAAAGCCACAGTTTTTAGCGCCCCATGAAATGCGCCATATCATCACTAAGTTCAACGAAGCGGGTAACGATGAGATTATCCTGTGTGAACGTGGTTCATGCTTCGGTTACAACAACTTAGTCGTTGATATGCTGGGTATGGATGAGATGAAGCAATCCGGTTATCCGGTGATTTTCGATGCCACCCACGCATTACAACGTCCAGGTGGTCGTGCCGATTCGGCGGGCGGCCGTCGTGCTCAAGCGACTGAATTAGCCCGTAGTGGCATGGCGTTAGGCTTAGCGGGTCTGTTTATTGAGGCTCACCCAGATCCAGATAACGCTAAGTGTGATGGTCCATGTGCCTTACCACTGCACCAGTTAGAAAACTACCTGAAGCAGATGAAGGCGATTGATGATTTGGTGAAATCTTTCGACCCGATTGATACCAGCAAGTAAAAAAGAGAGGTTAAATTAACCTCTCAAAAAAGCGGGGGAGCTTTTGAAATCAGGCAATAAATTGATTGCCAAAGTTTATGATGAATAAAGCTTGTGATGAGATGTGAAGAGAGGCGATTCCTGCGCCTCTCTTAGCTTGAGTTACTTAGCCTCTAACGCATGTTTTGCCGCATTGGTACCTGCAATTTTGCCAAAAATTACGGTGTCAGCAACGGCATTACCACCTAAACGATTATAACCGTGTACACCACCAGTTACTTCGCCAGCTGCAAATAAACCTTTTAACGGTTTACTTTGGATATCTAGTACCTCAGCCTTTGTATCGATTGCAACACCACCCATAGTGTGGTGAATACCAGGAGCTACTTTTACTGCATAAAAAGGAGCATTTACTAATGGTAATGGCATTTGTTCGCGAGCAAACTCCTCATCTTTACCTTGTTTAAAATAACGATTGTAGTTCGAAACCGTTTTTTCTAACGCGCTTTCTTTCATGCCCGTAATTTTAGCAAGTTCAGAAACCGTATTTGCTTTTTCCAGCATATCTAAATGGTCATAGCCTTGAACCATTTTAGCCTTTTTATAAAGCTCATTATCAAAGACTAACCAAGCATATTGTTCAGGTTGTTTTAGAATGGCATCGGATGCTTTATCACGGGTAGTTAATTCACTGATAAAACGATTACCATCTTTATTGACCATAATAGCACCGACACCTCGAACGGTTTCCGAGATTAAAATGCGGCTGTCTTTGCCGACTGTAGGATGCGCTTGTATCCAGTCAATATCGGTCATACTTGCACCAACCGCTTTCGCTAGCTCGATACCATCGCCAGTAGAAGTAATATTGTTTGAACTGGTCATTCCTTTAAATGTAGGACGATAAAATGCGATCATTTCTTTATTAAAGCCATATCCGCCCGTCGCTAAAACAACGGATTTGGCGGCGACCATATAATGACCAGAATGTTTGCCATGAACAACTACGCCGACAATTTTTTGGTCTTCATCAACGACAAGTTTAACCACTTTAGAGTTTAATCGAGTATCAACACCTTCGTTTATAGATGCTTTTCTCAATACATCGATAATATGAGGACCAACACTCAAGCCACCAGATGGTCTATGTGTACGGTCAACTCGTGCGCCTCCAGAACGTTTTAAGTCGTCCATGTTTGCACCTAAAGATTCGAGCCATTTAATGCCATCTGCAGATTGCTCAGCTAAAATTTGCACCAATTTTGGATCGTTAGCGTTACGTCCACCCTTCATAGTGTCTTCAACAAACCATTCGATTTTATCATCCACTTTATGTGCTTTTTGCTGTTCGGTTCCTACGGCATTGTAACCACCTGCAGCAAGCATAGAGTTACCACCACTAAATGGTGCTTTTTCGAGTAAAATTACTCGCGCGCCTGCTTTTTTAGCTGCAATTGCGGCATTAAAGCCAGCACTACCCGCTCCTACAACAATGACATCGGTTGTTTCTTTTGGACCCGCTGCAATGGCTTTGTTGATAGCTTCGTTATCCCAACCCTTATCCCATACTTCTTTTGATTTTGCATCATTAAAAGGCATTTCAAGCCCTTTAAATGAGTGGCATTCATTACAATATAGCTTGGGTTTTTCATGGCCTTTATGACAGCTTGTGCAGTTAATATCACCTAAGTGGGATGCATGCGGATCTATCTTAAGCTTGGGATTCGCTAAAGCACTGTAGTCACCATGACATGACTTACATTGTTGATTCTCATGGGTTTCACTGTCGGACACTTTACCAGGTTGAGTATGACAACTCTTACATCCACCCATTTCTTTATGAAAAGAAGCTAAATCATTTTTGTCATTTGCAGCCCAAGATGTAGTTGAAAATATTGAGCACAAGACAAAACTCAAAACTGTTAACTTCATATAATTCTCCAATTATAGTTTTATTGAGATGATACGGACGTATAGTAATTTTTTATTTATAGGTAAATAGTGATGCTGCGCAATAATCTGTATCTATTAAGTTATATTTAAACAGGGTTAAATTTTTATTAAATAGCAGGATTTATATTGGAGGTGTGACTTAAATTCAAATGGGGAATTTAACATGGAATTATCATGTGTAGGGTTTTATGTTAAAGGATGAGATTTATGAAAAACACTAAATATTTTATACCTGTTGTTATGTTATTTTGTTCTACTCAAGTATTATCTGAACCATTAGATTTTTATGGTAGATTATGGTTAGGCGTAGCAAATTCTAATCATGGGATTTCTGGAAATGAAAAAGTTGATGGTTTTTCACTTGAAAATTATGCTTCATACGTTGGCTTGAAGGGGGATTATGAAGTATATGATGATTTTAGTTTAATATATAAATTTGAGGCTGGCATTGAAAGCTTTGATAATGATGACTCAAATATTTTTAAACCGAGGAACTCATACTTAGGATTTAAAGTTAAGTACGGCAGTATTGTTTTTGGGAGAAATGATACAGTATTCAAAACTTCGGAGGGGAAAGTCGATTTATTCAATATAACATCAAGCGATATGAATATGATTATTGCAGGTAACGATAGGCTTGGAGATTTAGTCACTATCAATAGTGCTAGATTTTCTGGTGTTTCTGTCGGGGTTACATATGCATTTAAAGATGATTTTAACCAAAAAAATCCAACATTATCTGATAATCAAAACAATTATGCTTTGAGCCTAGTGTATGGGGATCCAACCTTCAAAAAGGGTAATGCATATTTTTCAGTTGCCTATGCAGATGGCTTAAATTCATTAGATGCAACAAGAGTTGTTGCTGGTGCTTCTATTTCATCAGTGAAAATCGGAGCAGTTTATCAACATTCAAAATCAACTATCTATGAAAATGTTAAAGGAAACTCATATTTATTAAGTATGAGTATTCCGTTTGAAAAATATGATTTTAAACTTCAATACTTGAGTGATGATGCTGGTTTAGGGAAGATTACCAAAAATGCTGGTGCAGATCTAAAAACACTTGAGGAGAGTGATGCTAGTCAATATTCTATTGGTGTTGATTATAATTTGGCAAAAGAATTAACCTTTGGAGCGGCTGTTAGCTACTTTGACGGAAGGTATGTGGATTCTAAAGACGAGAAGGATTTTAATGATACATTAATCATGTTTTCAACAAAATACCTTTTCTAATACGCTGTCTTGAAAGCGGCCAAGTTGGCCGCTTTATTAAAATTAGAGATTAGTCATATTTTAAAATGTGTCTTTCATATATTTTGTATCAATTGAAACAGATTGGGGATGTTGATGCGTATAACATTAAGACAGCTAATGATTTTTAAAGCTATCTGCATTGAGAAACAGATCTCAAAAGCGGCGAAAATGATGCATATGTCAACTCCTGCGGTGAGTATGGCTCTAAAAGAGTTGGAGAGTTCGTTAGGATGTCGCCTGTTTGAGAGGGCTAGTGGTGGATTGGAATTAAATGCCCATGGGAAGGTTATCCTTCCATATGCTAACGAAATGCTTAGTAAAGGAAATGAGTTAGAAAAGCTATTTAACTTCTCAGAAGATGGTGTTAAGGGATGTTTAGTCATCGGTAGTAGCAAAACTGTCGGAAATTATGTTCTATCTAGAAAAATTCCTTTGTTTAAATATAAATATCCTGATGTAAAAATAAAGTTGATTATTGAAAATAGTTTGATTATTGAGAGGATGGTATCTGAAAAAGAAATTGATTTAGGTTTTATCGATGCTAAACCAGCGAGCAAAAATCTAGTTTGTGAGCAATGGATGCAAGATAATCTTTGTATTGTCAGTGGTCAATCTCATCCTCTAGCAAATAAAGAATGTTCTAATGATTTACTAAGTGAACAATTGTGGGTTTTTGACCATGAATCCTCGCTATCACATATTCGCGCAGTTCAGTTGCTAAAGAGCTTAAACGTTTATGTAAGAAGTGATATTTGCATGTCTACTATCGGTGCGATTAAACGGGCGATTGGAACAGGTATTGGTTTAAGTATTTTGCCATATATTGCAATTAAAGAAGAGCTAGAACGAGGCGAGTTATGTTTGATTGATTTGGAGGGTTGGGATTATAAGCGTACTTATTGGACAATCCAACGAGAGTCCGATGGACTTTCATTGCAGTCGAATAGTTTTATGAAATTTTTAAATAATGAATGCTCGTAAGTATTGGTGATGTGATTGATTTCTTCAGAATATGGAATTGTTACATTTTTAATCTTGCTTATTGCACTCGTTTTATATTCTAATCATTTATCTTTTGGGTTTATCAGGCGTTTCTATAGTATATTTCCAGTAATGTTTGTTTGTTATACCCTGCCGGCCGTATTCAGTTATTTTGGTATCATAGATGCTAGTGAGTCTAGTGTTGATGATTACTTTAAAGCACATTTTATTCCATGTAGTTTATTTTTGTTAGTGATGAGCACAGACTTTGTTACATTGAAGTCTATCGGTGGGAAAATCTTATTGATGTTTTTAATTGGGGCGATAGGTGTTTGTATCGGTGGTCCGATAAGTTTATGGATAGGCTCCATATTATTCCCCGATCAACTTTTGTGGGATGGTAGCAACGCAACATGGCGCGGAATGGCTACGTTAATGGCGAACTGGTTAGGTGGTACAGCAAACCAACTTATTGTTAAAGAAATTCATAATGTTGGAGATGCAGTGTTTGCTGTTATGGTGACCATTAATGTACTTTTCTCAGGTATCTGGATGGCGATATTACTGTTTGTCGCTAAAAAACAACCTGTTATTGATAGATTTATTAATGCAGATTTAAGAAATGCACCTGCTTTTATAGAAAGCGTGAAACCATCGTTAGATCGTAGAAAGCGTTTTTTTGGGGTAAGTCTACTTATTCTATCTTTATTGTTTATCTTTTTATTTTGTCACTCATGTTCTGAATATATATCGATGATTTTAATTAATAAGTTCCCTGTTTTGTTACAGTATAACCTCGGTTCAAGTTTTTTTTGGTCTATGTTGTTATCGACACTTTTGGGTTTGTTGCTTTCAATGAGTTATGCCAGACACGTATTTGTTAAACAAGTACGTTTCATCTCATTTTTTTTGTTGTATTTCATGATTATGAATATCGGGTTGAATGTTGAATTTACGTCTTTTCAATCTATTTTTTATTATTTTATTGTTGGCTTGATTTGGTTTTTTATCCATGTAGTTATTCTTTTATTGTTTACGTTGTATTTTAGGTTGCCAATATTTTATTTTGCAATTGCTAGTCAGTGCAACATTGGCGGCGCAGCCTCTGCACCTGTTGTAGCAAGTGCCTTTAATCCTAAGTTTGCATCAGTGGCAGTTTTAATGGCCGTGTTAGGCTATACATGGGCATCCTTTTTAGCTTCGATTATTGGTTCTTTTATGCAATATATAAATCCATAATTTATTTAATTAAAGCTGTTATATCTTTTCTCGTTTTATCTATGATCTCTGGTTAATGTTACGAGTATAAATATCTCAATCATATTTTGCGTAATCTATAGCATTTCCATGTAGTATATGACTCTGTTTTATCTTTTTGCCCAAAGTGTAAGAGGCTATTCTTTGATGGATATAAATTCATGTGGATTTTCTTTACCTTATTAGCCGCATTTATGCAGGCGTGGCGCAATGCCTTTCAGAGCCAACTGAGTAAAGAGGTTAAGGTGGCGGGTGTCACCTTGGCGCGGTTTATTTGGGCTGGCCCGATTGCGGCCTTGTATCTTGGGCTGTTATATCTTTGGGACAATGTGGGGTTACCGCATTTTACGGCGGAATTTATCGGCTTTATTGTCGGTGCATATATGGACCCATCCGGTTTGCAAGACATTCGATAGCGATTTTGAGAAGAGTTCATTGCACCCATATATCCGGCCTGTTGTTGAGGGATCTCTCTGGCCCTGATGGATATCTGCTTCTACTGCCC